>BLMC01000058.1 GCA_011959805.1 Lachnospiraceae bacterium
AGATGATACAGAGGAAACCGGAGAGGACAGTGTGTCAAACGATAGCGAGGACTCATCGGAAGTTCTTTCTGAAGAGGCGACACAAGGGATATCTGAGGAGCCAACAGAAGATGTATCTGAAGAACTGACAGAGACAACAACACCAGAATCAACCGAGATGGCAACCACGGAGCCAACAGAGACAGAATCTGTAGAATACACTGAGACTGTGCCAGTAGAATCAACGGTGGAGAAGGAAACACAGGAACAGACGACTGAGCTGGAGATGGACTCCGCAGATGATAAATTGACATTTCATTTAGGGGTTGACAAGCTTAAGAGCGAGGATACAACTGCCATTTATGATTATAACGGCACTCCTTTTACAGAAGGAGATACCTTAAATGAGAATATTTGGAGTAGACTTTATCTTAGCTATGGTAGCCTAGAAGGTGATATATACTTTGAGGATGCATGGGATAGTATTCAGCTTCAGTGGAAGCAAAAAGGTGCTAGTGGCTATACGAATATGGCAGAAGGTACAGTTCCCCAAGATGCAGGAGAATATCAACTTGAGCTAAAGATTCCCGATACAACCCAATATAATGGTAGTACCGCTACAGTTGATTTTGTTATTAAGAAGGCAACTGTAAAAGCGGAAATGACTGTTGGAACAGTAAAAGCAGGAAGCAAAAAGACAGATGTAAAGATTGTCGATGCATCTGTTGAAGGTTCTGATGGCAGAATGTTTTACTACAATGCAGACAAGCCAGAAGATGGTGATATTGTCTTCTCGAACCTAAAAGTAAAGGATGCATATACTGGTGAGGAGGCAGAAGACCCGCTTGTAAAGAATAAGGATTATATCTTAGAAGCAACAGTTGCATTTTCTGCTACTGCAAAAACTACATATGGTAAAAATTACGAAGAACCAAAATGCAATTCTGCAAAAGTAGTCGTTGGTGATTTAAAAGAAACCAAGATAGAGGTTGAATTGACTGGCGACACTTGGAAGGATAAAGTAGACGAAGGTATTGATCAAGAAGGCAATGCAATAAAGAAAATTACCTTTGGTCCTTATACAGGAAGCGAGCAGGCAGTCTTTGCTTCTGACAATTCCAATGTAAAAGTGGGCGAAGTCAGTGTATCTCAGGATGGAAAGCTTGTTTTTACTCAAATAGAGGGTGCATCTACAAAGGCTCAGTGGTATAAAACTTCGTATTACAATGTTTATCCAACTACAGATGCTGACGGGAACACCATAAACAGATATTATTATTCTGTTAATGACAAGCTTGATGGTAACCCTGTTGAGGCAGGTACTTATGTATATCGTATTGCCTATGATGGTGACAATGGGCTTTATGATAAGGCATCATTAGATGTATTAGTAGAGATTAAGAAGGTTGAAATATCAATTCAGCCAACAATCGCAGGGAATGAAACAGGATTTTATCAAGGTGTTACAGCACAGGAAGTGCTTAAGAATGTAGGTTATGATGTATATGATACAAATGATACTTCTAAACCGCTTACGATTGATAAAGACCGATTCTTTACAAATGCAGATTGGACAGCATATACACAGCCATATGAGCCAGTTTTTGAAATTATTCGGATTATACAGGATAAGGACGGAAATGTAGTTGGTACAGATGAAAATATAACTAAGTTAACATCAACACTTACGCCACAGGAGATTACAGAAGGCCGCAAGGAAGTTTTTAAGGTAAGATTTAGTGGTAACGTAGCCGTTTATACTGCAGATGGATATAAATATCAGAAGACTGTAGCAACAGAAAATAAAAATTATTCTGTAAAAAATGATTATAACGATAAGGCGGTAGAAATCAAAATCAATAATTCGACTGCTGTTGTAATCAATACAGAGGATATTATTAAGAGCTACACAGGTGCTGGTTATAAAGAAGTTACAGGTATTAAAATCAACGATGTTGACCAGAAGGTACTCTATAAGGTATATGATGAAAAGCCGTTGTTCCAGAGTCGCGGTGATTATAAGAAAGCGAAAGTGGATGGCAAGGGTTCTTTAGGATATACATGGGAGCGCAGTTATAGTAAACCTGATGTAGCAGAGCTTGAGACAGGCGATGAAAGACTTGAAGATTTCTATTATTATAATTATAACTCTCAAGTTGGTGGTAAAGATGCAGGAGTATATAAGCTGACAATTTCTTATAATGATGATACGGCTGAAAAACATGCAGAGGATGCTGTAATCTATTTTGTTATTGAAAGACAGCGTGCAAAGGTTGTACCAAATGCTCCAGAAGGCGGCTATAAGGCATTAACAGACACAACAGTTAAAGCGTTTTTAGATGAGTGTCAAAATACCGGCAAGATAATGCTTTATCATGCGGATGGCACATGGAAGGAAGCAGAAGAAAAGACTGCACCTACTTATGCTGACGCATATTGGACTGTTAAGAAAGAGGTTACAAATCCAGATGGTACCAAGGAATATCAGGCAATATATGACGATACAGAAACCTTTGTAAAAGATGGGAAGTATAAAGTTGCAGTAACAGGAGTTGACTTTGATAGCAGTAACTATACTGACGAAGATATCCATACTGTTAAAGTAGAGAATGATAAGAAAACACTTGAATCAAAGTCTGTCTATGAAGTAACAGACGAAGCGGATATTACAGTCAATGTAATGGGAACTGAGGTCTTTCCGTTAAGCACTATAGATGAAAGCGTTCCGAGAATTTATAATTACTCAGGCGAAATTAATCCAGTGTTATCAAAAGCATTTGAATCTATAAAAGATTGGAATCCTGGTATAGATATTACATGGGCATACGAGTATGAGGGTTATGCTCCATTTGATCCTGAAAAAGGTCCTATTCATGCAGGAACATATTATATTTTAGCTGGGTATAAAGGCGATGAAAAATATAAGGCATTCGAGTCGGTTCCTCTCGCTGTATTTGCAATTGAGCCACTTGACTTAAAGGTTAACTTGAAAGAATTAGGCGATTCCGTTGAGGCTGAATATGTATCTAATATTATATCTGGTGATAATTTTAACATTGAAGGTTATCTTGAGGCAGATAAAGAAGCATTTACATGGAATGGAACAGGGTTCCCCGCATTTAGTAAACTTCCGACACTTGGAGTATATGACAGTGATGGCAAGGAGTGCTTTGATGTACTCAAGGGTGGTACAACATATACCTTACGGATGAAAGATAATGGTAAACTATACACTGGTAAACTGGATATCAATGGTGAGATAGTTTACGACAAAGCCTATGCATTTGACTATAGAATTGTACTTGGTTCGGAGACAACATTTACAACATTACATGGAAAGTCGACAGTATCAGCATATGATGATAATGGGGAATCATTAAAACTTTATGATGAATACAGTAGTGATAAGTACACACATAAGATTAGTTTTAGACAAGGGATTTCATACTCTTATACTAACGATGGCAACTATGTGATTATTAATATCCAAGCACCATCAGAGTATGATTATAATATTCTGGATAAAGCAGCCTATGAGAATGCAATTAAAGAGGTTGGAGGCGAGATTCTATCTGACTACGATGGTCGGATTAGAGCGCGCTTTAATGCATCTGATAAAAAGGATGTTTCCTTTACAATCCGTTGGAGTGAGGGGCATCAAGAGACATTTAATTTGTTGTTCTCGCAAGCAGATTTAGAGGCAGATCTGTCACAGGCAGTAGCGCCGAAATCAATTGCATTTAATTCACCAAAGACAAAGATGGTTGTAGGTGAGAAACAGGCGCTTGATGTTAAGCTTACAAAAGCACAGAATAGCGATATTATCTGGCTTCAGTATGAGGTCACAAGCGGGAATGAATATTTAGCAGTTCACAAAGATACTGGTGTTGCAATGGCATTGAAGGCAGGTGGTTCTGCAACTGTTTCTGTATATCCAGTAATGCGAGATGAAAACGGTAAACCAAAAAAGATTGAGTCTGCAAAAGCTGCAACAGTTAAGATTACAGTTTCTCAAGTAGCAGCGCCAAAACTTAACAAACTGATTTCTCATGGAAACAAGATTGAAGTACAATATAAATATGTACAGAATAACAATAATGATTATGGTTATCGTAGGGAGATTTATGTTGTAAAAGGTAGTGCATCCGTTTCTGATATAGAAGGCAAAATTAAAGGTATGACAAATCAGCAGTGGAAGGCAGCAGGCTTTGCTGTAGCACCAATCTTTATGACGCAGTCGTTAGAAGATAGTAACAGGCTTTGGGATAAGAAAGGCAAGAAGACAGATGTAGTTTCTTACACTATTACAGGATTAGATTCAACAGAGAATTACACGGTTTATATTAGAAATGTCAGCAAGATTGCTACATTTAATGATGGCAATGTAAAACATAATGTTGAATTTTCTGCAAGCGGTGTGGCAAAAGAAGCGAAGACAACACTTCCTTATGTTAGAGGTCTGTATTCTGAGATTAAAGATAGAGATACAGTTGATCTAGGCGCTGATGTAGATAGTTATCTGTTTGACTTAGCAACAGAAAGCAGTGCAGTAATCTCTGTTGAGGGTTCTTTTGATGATTTGGATGCAGCAGCAGATAAGAACGATATAAAGTGGTATCCACTTCCATTAGAAAAAGATCTGAAAACATCATATACTGATCCAAAACTCACCTATACTGTTCGTAGTGGAAGATATGAATATTACTATGATGAGGAATTAGGAGATTACACCTATAGATGGAATTATGCATATGCAGCCAGTGCAAAGATTGACAAGAAGGGTAAGATTACCTTTAAGCAGCCGGAAAAACTTGAAGTCGAAGTGAGAGATTCGTTAAGTGGAGTTGTTGATTATTTATATATCGATGTTATAGCAACACCAGATTCGATTGCAGGTAAGAGTGTAACAATGCAAGTAGGGCAAAGAATTGCGCTTACAGACCTTGTAACCTATAAGGCAGGTAAGACCGTTCTTACTACTAACATGAACTATAATCGTGGTATTGTTGTCGATGATGAACTGAAAGCGACATTGGCACAAGAAGGATTTGAGCTTACAAACAATGGCAAATATTTGATGGCAACTAAGGAAGTGAAGTCACCAGTATCCCTTGAACTAAAAGACCGTTATCTCGATAAATTATCAGCACAGGTTAAAATTAAGGTAAAAGCATTAGATCCAGTAAAGAATCTAAGTGTTATAGATGTAGCTGACAATAGATTTACAGTGCAATTTGCAGCAAATATCTACGCAGAAGGCTATAGAATTGATGTGACAGATGCTAGAAATTCCTTGATCGCAAGCTTCTATGCAGATAATAATTATTGGTGGGAGTCTTCTAAGAAAACATACATGGCAGGTGCTAGGTTAAGTGGAAATGTATTGACAGCACAGAGCAAATATAATGTAAGCGTTACAGCATTGTTCCGCGATCAGATATCAAAACCAGTTAAGAAGGCAGTCACAACCACAAAGCTTCCAGCATCTGATTGGGATTTAGGTCTTAATGAGTTTAATGGATATTGGTACAACGAAGATGATGACTATGAGACATATAAAGGAATGCCTGTAACAACATTTGAGACGTATCGGAATAATTATGTATGGGATGAAGATTATAGATTTGATGAGAACTGTGATATAGCACATACAAGATTTGTCTCTGGAAATAGTTATACACTCTTAGCGTTGGCGGATAATATTGGTGCGCAGTATGCTGTTACTGATAAGTTGATTTGGACCAGTTCCAACAGCAAAGTTGCATCCGTTAAGGCAATTGGAGGAAGTTATTCTGCTACCTTAAAGGCAGTTAGAGCAGGTACAACAACGATTGAAGTGAAGTCAAGTATCACCAAGAAAGTTATTGCACGTTATAAAGTTACAGTATCTCCAGTAGGAAATGCGAAAAATAATAATCATTATTATGGTGATAATGAAGAACTTCGTTACGATTACGAATAAAGAGTCAAAACTATTATTGTCAAGTAAATAAGTAAAATATCTACACTTTAGTGAAAAATACTTACACTTCAATTAGAAGTGTAAGTATTTTTTGTTAGGATAAGGTTTTGTTCTATAAAAGTAAAAATCGATATGATTTTGTAAAAGCTTCCTTCGATAGATTAAAAATAGGTTAAATCAGACAACATCTATGTGTTATGAGATAAATATAAAAATCATTGTAACCAATTTCACAGTTGATTTGTATATAAATTAAGAGAGGAAAAGATTGCCTTTTAAAGTCTATTGATAAGAACAGGAGGTCTTGTATGAAGTATTGTAGAAAAAATAGGATGCTGCATGTACTAAGTATTCTGTTGCTTGGAGCTACTTTGACTGGATGCGAAAAAGAAGTGGAGCAGAAAAATGATAGCCTTCATGTATATGCAAGTGGGAGTGATGTCATTATGGATTATGCAGTTAAGGAATTTCAAAGGCGTTATCCAGATATACCTGTAGAATATGCTGGACGCAAGATTATAGAGGATGCAGAGGAATTTTATGGATATAATCAACAGCTTTCGGCGCAGCTAATGAGTGGGTCGGGCGCAGATGTATTTTTTATACAAGATTATTGGGATATTGATAAGCTGATACAAGCGGGAGCATTTGCCGATTTGAACGAAATTTATGAAAGTAGTGAGGTATTTCGAGATACAGATTTTAGAAACGATATTCTGGACGCAGGTGTTTTTGACGGAAAGCGGTATTTTTTGCCGATGGAATATAGGATTCCAATGATGATTTCTACGCGCGAAATACTAGATGATGTCAAATTTGATTTTGAAAGTTGTACTGATTTTGACCGTTTTATGGAAGAGTCAAACCGCTATCTAAATAGTACAGATTATGACAGACGTCTGTTCCGAATGGATGTAAGTGCCAAGAATTGTATCTTCTGGGCCGGATATCCGATTATAGACAAGGACAAAGTAGTTTGGGACATTGAGGAGACAAGGGATTATTTTACATGGTATAAAGATATCTATAAACGTGGAACTGGGGAGTATATGTTTGGAGATTTGTTTGGGGCGGCGGCAGTGCGAGATGGAGAGTGCCTCTTTGAAAGTTCTGGTTTCCTCGAAACTGATTTGAATGCAATTCGAGCACTTTATACCATAGGGAATCCAGTAGCCATTCCAATTTATAATAAGAATGGTGGCGTTACAGCATTAGTTGACAGGGCAGTAGCAGTCCGAGCAAACAGCGAAAATTTAGACAATGTAAGAAAATTTTTAGAAATATTATTTGAGAAAAAGATTATGGAACAACCAGGGGCATTGCGAGAAGATATTAGTGTGCGCAAAAGTATAATGGAAGATGTGTACGAATCCTATCAAGTAGAGCAGCCTTTTAAAATAGCTGTAAACGGATTTCCATTTGAGCTTCCACCCTTGAAAAAAGAAGATTTTGACGCTTATCTTGCCTGCGCAGATAAAGTAGATAAGACTGTCTATTGGCCAGCGTGGAGATCGGAATTTCAGACAGAAATAAGCCGCTTTTTGCGGGACGAAGTTTCCTATGAGGAAGCGGCAAAATGCGCAAAAGAACAGTTAGAGTTTTATTTATCGGAGTGAGGAACTGTATGAAGAGAAAGCGAGCAGTACAGGGATTTTTGTTTGTATTGCCATTTTTGGCAGGGTTTACATTGTTTTTCTTAATTCCATTTCTTTGGAGTGTTGCCTATTCCTTGACAGGAGGTGTCGGTGGAATAGAATTTGTTGGATTAAAGCATTATCAATCTCTTTTGCACAGCAAGGCTTTTTTGTTGGCATCAAAAAATACGCTCAAATTTTTGGCGATAAGTGTACCGCTTGCAATGCTTTTAGGGTTTGGTATTTCGCTGATATTGTATGAAAGGTTTTGGGGAAGCTCTATTTTACGCGCTATTTTTCTGTTTCCATTGACAGTTCCTATCGCGGCTTTGATTGCGGTATTGCAGTTTTGTTTTGCAAAGGAAGGCGCGATGAATAGATTGTTTGCGCTAATGGGAGTGGAAGGGAGAGATTGGCTTAAAAGCGGGACAGCGTTTGGTATACTGATTCTAATCTTTCTGTGGAAAAATTGTGGTTACAATATGTTATTATTTTTGACAGGATTGTATGGAATTGCGGATGAGTTTATTTGCGCTGCACGATTAGAAGGCGCGCATGCTGGACAAGTCCTCTGGTATATTCGTCTTCCATTGCTGGGACCAACATTCTTTTTCGCTGCGGTTGTTTCTATAGTAAATGCGTTTAAGATTTTTCGAGAGGCGTATCTAATTGGAGGAGAAAGCCCGGATACAAGTATTTATATGTTACAGCATTTTATGAACAATAATTTTCAAAACCTAAATTATCAGCGTTTGTCTGCGGCAGCGCTTTTGATTTTCCTATTTATTTGTTTGCTTGTGGGGGGATTATATTGGTTAAAAAATAAAGGGGGACAATAGAATGATAAGGAAGTCTGTAGCCAAAAACAAAAGAATCGGATTTTTAGTATTGTTTGGTCGTATGTCTGTAATTTTGTTGGCAACTGTTGCGCTTTTTCCAGTGGTCTATATGGTTGCAAACGCTTTTGCCCAAGATGTTTCAATGGAAGTCACAAGGGGTTTTTTGCCCTCTACTTGGGGAGTATCAGGGTTTTATGAGGTGTTTGTTCGTCGTCCAGATTATCTGGTTAAATTTTGGAATTCGCTAATGCTTTCGGGTGCGATTGTTGCAGGGCAGTGTATCCTTTCTGCGCTGGCTGGTTATGGATTTTCAAAGTTTATGTTTCCTTTACGAGAAGTAATTTATTTTGTTGTGATTGTATTGATGCTAATGCCCTATCAAGTAACACTGGTTTCTAATTTTCTTATCACAGAGGCGCTGCACATAAATAATACTTATTGGGCAATTCTGCTTCCAGCGATTTTTTCTCCGTTTGGTGTTTTCCTGCTGCGGCAAGGCTTTGACGCAATGACAGAAGAAATTAGAGAGGCTGCTATGTTAGAAGGGTGTTCTCAGATATATCTCCTGATACGAATTGCACTGCCAGTTTGTCAAGGACCGCTGACAGTTTTAATTTTGTTAAGTTTTGTCGATGCGTGGAATATGGTAGAACAGCCGCTCGTCTTTTTACAAGAATCTTTTCGCTATCCAATTTCAGTATTTTTGGCACAGATGGATGAAAGCAGAATTGACATTTTGTGTACTTGTGGGATTTTGGTTTTGCTGCCCGTTCTACTTTTGTTTTTGTTTAGCGAGGAGGATTTTATGGCAGGAGCTATAAAATAATACAAGGCTTTAAGAGAATATCATTATGATTGGGGTGGATTATGAGTGTAAGAAAAAGAAGTATTTTGTATTGTTCTCTTAGTATTTTTACTATATTATGTGTGTTTACGGCAGTCTCGTATCGCACAAATATTAGATTGATGCCCCATGTTGAGACGTTTTCTTATATTCCACCAATTTCCCAGGCAGATGAACGGTTCAAGTGGTATTTGCCAGAAGAATCCTTTTTTGTCAATCCGATGGGACACACGGTAGTTTATCGAGTAAAGGAGCGCGTAGGACGTTTTGGAAGGGAATATTTTGTGCAGGAAGTGCAACTTGATATTTACACAGAAAAAGGACAAAGAGAAATTCGAGAAGATGGACATATTCGCGTGATTGCACCAGATCTGGAAGCATGGGATAATCTGGTGTACAAAAGCAATCGTACTTTTGTGGAGGGAGATGCCGTAGTGTGGATAAACCCAGAATAAAACAATCAAGAGAAATATAAAGGGCGTAAATGACAGGAGAATACCATTTGTTTCGGATGATACTGTGGCATCACCTAGGTATTTATGTATGCAGACGGAGAGAGGAACTATGCAGTGATAGCGGCTGACATACGAGTAGGGGAAGTTACTTCCCCTACTCGATTAGATTGATTAATGAGATTTTATGATTTCCTGAATCGCAGCAATCCAACTTGCAAAGGCGGGAGAGGAGACTACTTGCTTGTAACGCAGTTCTTTTTCATAGGATGTGTATTCTTCTTCCTTATGGTAAACGGTGGTAAAAGCTTCTGCATAGGAAGGAAGGTGATTGCATATAAGTGTCTGCAAGGAATTAAAGTCAACATCTGCTTCAGAAATGGCTTGGAAAAAGTCTGCAATCGCACTGTAAAATACTAGATAGAGAGGATTCCATCTGAGGGCTTGCTCCTCTTCATCAGTAAGATTTTCAAGGTCTTCTGTATTGTAGACACCGTCTTCCTCATCAATATCAAATTCATCTTCCTCATCGATATCAAATTCGTCTTCCTCATCAATATCGAATTCATTTTCTTCTGACAAATTTGCAGAGACATACTTCCAATAAGTTTCACTGAAGTCTGCAAATTCTTCTTCGCTGACTTCCTGCGCAAAATAACCTTGTAGTACATGAAGCGCATCTAAAATTGCTGTGGGTATTTTTACGTTTATCCACTGTTCCCAATCTGTGCAGAGTTGCCAATAAATACGCCATATTATAATCCATTTTTCTTTAAGCGTTACGTTTTGCAAACGTCTGCGAATGATTTGTGCAAAGCGAGTCAGAAAATAATTTTGTTCTTCTTGTGTCAGGGAAGGATAGTCAATCGCCTCAAAAGGCTGAAATAGGTGGTCATAACCAAGCGCTATTAAATGACGCCGCACTTGTTCTTCACATTCTTCACATTCTGCTGTCTCCGATACAAACAGTGACGCGCCGCGTTCACGCAACTTGTTAAACTCTGCTACAGTGTGGTAAGTATCCCATGCAAACAAATAGTAATGAACGGCTCTTCCCATAAATGATATCTTTTCGTAAGCCTGTGCTAGCGCACGCATATAATGGGCGCGCTCAATGCCAGAATAATTATTGCGGGAATTATAGATTTCCAGTGCCTCCTGAAACTGGGAGATTGCCTGTTCATATTCCCCTACGTTTAGCTGCATTCGTCCAGTCTGATAGAGACATTCTTCATAGTTTGATAAAATGTTTTCGGCGTCGTCTGCGTCTTCTTCCTGTGTTCGCAAAAGATATGATTGGTAATTCTCCAGCGCGTGATTATAACAATCTCTTGCTTCTGCATCCTTTCCAGCACGCTCATACAGTTCTCCAAACATGTTATAATAATCCGCTGCAACATCACTATCGTCACCATAGATTTCTACCAAAATATCAACTTTTTTCTTCCAGTGTACAATTGCCTGCTCAAAGTTTCCGCCATCTTCATAAGCTTCTGAAATAAGTCCATGTAAATTTTCCATAGAATCCATATCTTCTGCCTGCTCAGCTTCCTTTAATTGCGTTAGCAAAACATTAACTTTTTCCTCAGTTTTAGAAGAGGCACAAAATAGAGCGATATCTCCTCGAAGACTTTCTGCCTGTGAACTATCGCTGCCAAAAACTGCCTCTGAGAATGACAGTGCTTTCTGATAACTTGTCATTATATCTTCGCGTGAAATATTACTTTCTGCGTTGGATAGTTCTGACTTTATGTGTCCTGTCTTTCGCAGAATGACATACAAAGTTTCAAAATAGTCAAGAGGAATAGTTTCTTTCAAATGGTCTGTCCAAGTATCTGGATTTTGTAAGGAAATAGTTTGCTCATTAGCAGACCATTTTGAGAGTTCTTGGTCAGCGATGGTCTGTGCATACTCCAGCATCTCCAATGCATGGGTAGAATCAGAGGAGATTTGAAATATAAAGGCCATCTCGTGAATGCAGTTTAGTAAGGTCTTATTTTCTTGTAAAGATTCCGACGAATCACAGTTGCGATATCGCTTTAGAGCGAGTAGTATTGCCCGATACTGATAGAACAAAGATTGGTCTATATTTCCATCTGTGCGAAATAAATTTTGTGCATGGTTACATAAGTATTGAATTTCTTCCTTAGAAGGGTAAAATTTCAAACGGTCATTGAAATCTATTTCAAGCCATCTGGACATTTCCTTCTGATAATGTTCTTCGAGAATTGCGCGCGTTTGCTGGTAGTGTTCTAGTTCCTCTGCGGCATATTTTTGCATAAAAGTATCTTTATAGTAGTATGAACAACATCCAGAAAGAGAATAGATTTCTTCCAGATATTGTTTATAGATATGTTCGCCGTAACAAAATATATCACAGGAATAGAGTGATTGTTTTAGCTCAGAAAGGAAATCCAGAAAGAAAAGACAGTCTCTTGGTGAAGTATCACTTACAACTTTGCGGCGTATTTCCGAAAATACCATAAAAATTAGAGAAGCTTCTGTTGTATCTGTCAAAAGTTTCGCCTTCCAACGTTTAAGATATACGTTGAGCGCATCACCCGATAGAGATTCCAAGTCTTGTTTTATAGAGAGCAGTTCACTGGGAAGATTGTTTGGAAAAGTAAGATTGTCTGTGTTAGAATTGTATGCTTCATGGTTCATTGTTTCACTCCTTTGTGTATGTATAGTTTTTTGGAATCTTCTTTGCACCTGTTTTTGCGACAGATTTTTCGCGAGATACACATAAATTTAATCCATGTATACCTTATAAATTTATATATCTTCCAAAGAATCTTCTCACAATATCAAATACAAAAAGGCTTCGAGAAACGATACGTTTTTCATCGTTCGCAAACGGTATTGATATCTCTCATAATACTATATTTTATGGGGATTATCAATCTGTTTTGGCGTTTTTAAACAAATAGTTTAGCACTTGCTAAGAACTTGTTTATGCGTTGATAAAAGAGAGGATATCATGTGTCAAAAAGTTTTTGGTGGTCAGATTTTTGACTGTTGGCGGACAATAGAAACAAAACAATTTTAAAAATGCTATACTCATAACATCAACAAAACTTACTCAATAAATCTAATGATAGAAGGAAGTATGTTGAGGTGTTTCTATAATATTTTGCATAGATAAAATATGCACTGAAAAAATGGAGGTAATATTTATGTTCAGAAAAAAATTAGCAGCATTAACAGTAGCAGTAACCATGATCGTAGCATCTGGAGTTCCAGTATTTGCTGCGGAAGCGGATGCACCAATTGGAGGCGGTGAAGAGGTTGTCCTTGAGAATCAGGGGTTAATTGAATCCTTTGTGGACGCAGGAGCGGTTACATATGGAGTTACAAGTGGGCAAGTTGATTCAGGCGACAGACTTGGATATTGGATTCGTGGTGACAAAAAGATGGAAGGCGTAAAATGCGTTTATTCTTCTTACAAGAATTACAAATATCAGGGAGCAGCAAGTGTAACAGGAGGAACTGGTGTATATGTAGACGGAGGATATAAGCCAGCAGACACAATGAGTACAGCCTATACAGAATGGACATTTTGGGGTACAAACAAAGCAAATTATCGTATCAAGGAGTAATGTTTAGTGGGTTATATCAAGATTTTCTGGATTGCAGGTGCGAGAATTGGTTTTATGACCGCAAAGCCGAAGCGCACCGCAACAAGAATGCCCCTGGTATTTTTGAATAACAGTTCCTTAATAAAATACACAAAAAGATTGTTATCAAATGACAATCTTTTTGTGGGAAAGAGAGAAGGCATACATGAAAAAAATAATAGCGATTATTTTAATAGTGCAAAGTTTTTTGTTTGCTATCGTCGGTTTACAGGTTTTTAAAAATATAAATTATATAAAACTTCTTTATCGAAATAATAAAGCTGTTTTGATTAGAGCTGATAACGAAGAGAATAATCGTGACGCAGCGAATGAATTAATCTCTTTTATGAAGGATCAGAAAACAAATGAGAATATAACAATTTCTAAATATGTATATATCGATGATAACAACTTGGCAATTTATACAAATGATCTTTTGCTTGACGGAAAAATAAAACTTACTTTAGACAATCATATTTCAGCGGATACTTTTATTGCCAATTATGACAGCGGAAATAAAGAGCAAATAGGAAAATTTTATATGTTTGTTCCAAGACTTAAAATAACAGTTTACCCGCTGGAACAGGCTAAGAAAGTCGGTGTGGATGGAATATATTATATTACAAAAAGAGATGCAGGAAAAATCGTTACAGAGATTAATAATGGAATTGGATATGCAGAGATTTACAATGAATATTCTGCCAACATAGAAACTTATTTGGAAGGCAGTATACAACTAATTATTTGTATAGGAATGACAACGCTTATTTTAATGGTAGTTATAATGCATTACACAATAAAATCTGGAAAAAAAATAGGGATTTTAAAAATGCATGGTTTCTCAACATTGGAAATAATTAAAAATATACTCATAGAATTATGTAAGATGTTATTTTTTGTTTTATTTATTGGAATGATAATTTCGAGTGCTTACGGTAGCTATAATTATGGGTGGAAATATATTGCCACAATATGGAAAGGATATATGTTGTCTTTTTTACTGACTATTTTTATAAACTGGATTGCTGTAATATGTGTTCTTTTTATACAAATTAAGCTGGGAAATATTGTTCCTTTGATTAAAGGAAAAAGACCGTTTGGCGTAATATTTGGAACCTATATTTTCTTAAAGTGTGTGTTTTTTATTGCTTTAATTGTTGGTGGTATCAATTTGATTTATGAAATACAATATTTACAAGTTCAGTATGAAAACTTGGATATATGGAAAAAAGCGGAGGCAGTTTATTCCATTAATTTAAATTATGTGGGTGAGTCGCGCGATTCCGAGATTAAATTAAAAGAGTTTTATGATCTGATAAATCAGGATGGAGGTTTTTTGATTGACGCACAAAATTATGTGTTGGTGGATGGAGAAAATCATTTGTATGATTATAATGCGCCGGGAGAGGAAAGCTATTATGATCCGTATGGAAGAACCATTACTGTCAATGAAAACTATTTGAAAGTAAATTCGATTACGTGCAATGGAAGTACAGAGTCTATTTTATCTCAAATTGATAATAGAGATAATGTATATAATATTTTAGTGCCATTTAATTTGAAGAAGTATGAATCTAAAATACAAGAACGTTTTTTAGACGATTTTTATTTTAAAAAGATAGAAGTGGAAAATATTTACAATAAACAAGAAGGAAGCGTATTGAATGATACACTAAAAAGCGAGCTTGTAGTAAATATGATATATATCGATGATAATCAAGAGTATTTCACATACTCAAATATTGAGGACAATAACGGCTGTAAAATTATTAATCCCATCGTGGTTTTGGAAACGGGCAATATTGATTATAGTTATTATTTGTCATATTTATCCAGATGCGTTTACTTTAAGTATGAAGGAATGGATGTGTTTGATTATTTGGTGCCACTGATTAGGAAGGCAGATGTTTTGTCGGAAATTCAAAGTGTTACAGCTATATATGACAATCACGGAAAACAGATTTATAATTTAGAAGTAAATATAAATTGTGCAGTGATAGCGATTGCTGTAATAATGGGATTGTTTGCGATTATTGGTTTTGTAATAATATCTGCTTATTATCAAGAAAAAAGATATCAGATTTATATCAAAAAAGTTTTTGGATTTAGTTTAATACAAAGAATCAATAAGTTTTTAATATTGATGTTTTTGCTTGATATAATTATATTAGGCGCCGTAAAATTATATCAAAATAATAGTCTTGTTTTGCTATTTGGCGGTGTTATTGTACTGACAGATTTGATTGCGATACTAATAGAGGGAAAACGGTTAGATGAGAAAAATTTTAACATTATAATAAAGGGGGAGCATTGATGATTAAAGTAAGTAAGTTATCAAAAAAATTTGGCCAACGGGAAATTTTTAATAATATTTCATTTGCTATTGAAGAAGGTGAGTTTGTAGCAATTACCGGGGAAAGCGGAAGCGGGAAAACTACACTTTTGAATTTGATTAGTCTGTTGGATCAGAAGTACAAAGGACGGATTGAGATTGATGGAAAAGCTGCTTTTTCTACAAAAGAAATACAAACGATGCAACGATATAAGTTTGCCTATCTTTTTCAAAACTATGCGTTAGTTGAAAATGAGACTGTGCGGCAGAACCTACAGATTGCCTTAAAATATCGAAAAGATGCCAACCCAAATAACAGCATAAAAAAGGCACTCAAAATTGTAGGGATGGAAGACGCTGAAGACCATAAGATTTATGAGTTAAGTGGAGGAGAACAACAAAGAGTAGCGTTGGCAAGAGTATATTTGAAGAAACCAAAATATGTTTTTGCAGATGAACCGACAGGAAATTTAGATAAGCATAATAGGGATATTGTGTTTGGTCTATTGAGGAAAATGAATGCGTTTGGCACTACTATTATATTTGTAACACACGATATGGAATTATCCCAAAGCGTTGGAAGGGTTATTGCGGTATGATACAGAAAATGGGAAGCTGGTTATAAAAATGTGGTACTTTAGTAGTATCTTGTATTCCGCACTAGGGAGGTGAATGCATTGTATAATAGCAATATACAACAATATGTGGAAGCAATCAAGTTGGCAACGGGGAGTGTGCAGTATAAAAATCTTTCTGTAAAACAAACATTTTTTCAGAGTGTAAAACAGCTTTATGAATATTATAAAATGATGAATAATGTGTGCTATTTGGAAACTGCAATTCTCCATATTCAAGCGTATTTAGAGATGGGTTTTCCCTACGATGAAGGAAAAGAATTGTTTGACCTTGTGATTGAAGGGACTGGAAGTACACAAGAACTTAAATTTCCCAATAAATTTTATGCTGCAAAAATGATTAAACTCAATAAAGCACAGGTCAGAAGTATGATTAGAAAATGGTCTCCTTCGCCACATCAAATTATGAAAATAGATGAAGTTGTCGACGATATTATCGCAAAAGTGAGAAAAAAAGAGAATGGAATATTTTACTACAAATGTGCTGCAACGAAGGATGTTTATGAGTTAGTTATCAGTGAAAAAGAAACCTTTTTCCACGATATGCAAATGGGAATATTTTACTCATTTTTGGAAGTGTAATGAATACAAGTTACTTTATAGTATCAGGAATTTCTTCAAAAAATAACATAATTTTAACAATAAATTGATTGTCCTTATTTACACATTTTAGAGAGCCATTATATTTTTGGACGGTGTCTACAACACTGGGAAATCCCCAACCATGTAGTTCTTTATTCTTTTTCGTTGTTTTTGGATAATAAAGAAATTCTTCGTTGTGGTTAGCACAGGAATTTGATATTTTAATCATTAAGAAGAAGTTAATTTTCCGAATGGTTAAAGATATTTTTCCCGGTTTTTCTAGCCCACTTGTAGCCTCTATGGCATTATCTAATAAGTTTGCCAATATAGTGCACATATCATGTGAAGAAATATTAGTATTTTGTGGAAACTCCACATTTATTTCTGAAGAAATTCCTTTTTCTTTCATTTTTTCAAGTTTGCTGTTGATTATGACATCGATAACATCTGCTCCTGTCCAAATTGTTTTCGATAATCTCATAATTGGGGTACTAATATTCTTAATATATTTTTTTGCTTCCTCGGTATTTCCTACCTCTAATAATTGATATAATACATTTAAATGATTGTTTAAATCGTGATGCAACTTTGCATTGCTCATATAAATTTCATTGATTGTCCTATAATTTTCTTCTAACAGATGATTTCGCATCTCTGAAAAATTAAGTTTCATTTTTTCTTCCCTTGTCACAACAATAAAGTAAAGAATAAACGACAAAAAAGCTAAGACAATAATAAAGCTCAACCACAAACTGGATAGAGTGTAATGAAATGCTTTCATTGTTTGATTCACTAAAAAAATAAATCCAAAAAAACCTACACAGGAAATTGCAAGAACCGTATAAGCATAGCTAACTTTTATAGAAAACTTATAAAAATATTTTTTGATTAAAAGGTATAACATAACCCAAAAAAATTTGACGACAATAACAATTATTGTACGCAGAACGCCCATTGTAGAAAGTACGTTTGATAAAGTTTCGCGTCCATTTCCAAATCCTGAAAATAAAGTAAGCACCAAAAAATCAAAACAACTTAAACATAACAAATAAAAACTTGCTAAAGAAAAAATTGCAATAAAATTAATGTTGTATAAAAAGGCAGATGAGATACTAATATACAATACAAAAATCAGCATAGTAAAATAAGAAAACAAAGAAATATGGTTACACATCCATATAATAAAAGCACCGATAACTGCCAAAACGATATCAATGTATTTGTTTTGAATACAACGATACTTACAAAGAATGGCATTATATACTTTATATAAGACAAATATTTCTATAAAACATGCGATTATCTCAACCAATTCAAATATAATATTCATCTTTAATTCCTCTCACACATTGTATAATTTATATTATTTTTCACGGGTCAGGAATGCACGTATACATGTGCATTCCATAACAACATGATGTAGGGATGAAGAGCGATTTTGGCAAAGCAAAACTTTGTATATCGCCCGCACTGTTTTTATGAGCGATTCTTACGCCGTAAATAGCAATAATTTATTGTAATATTTCTGGAAGTTTCGGCTGATATGTCCCACATACAGATACACAATTTGCACCCATAATCGCACATAATTTAATGATTTTTGCAAGTAGAATCATAATCTATTTCCTCCTTTTTCTTAAATATTGATTCATCAGAGATGAACATAAAAACAGCAATTAAACAAATACTTAATACAGCCATGCAAAATAGTTCTCTTTGGGCATAAGATAATAAAAATATCCATAGAGTTTCAAAGCATAAAACAAGTTTTGTAATTTTTTTGCAGCGGTTTTTCTTATATATGGTTATCGGCTGTGCTACATTTATTATAGGTGCTTTTATTACAATAAAGATACATGTTATCAGTAATAGACAATACCAATAATAAATTATAACATATTTCCATAATAAATTTTTTAGGCTCAAGACAAGAAGGTAGGTTAAATTACTTAGGATAAAACATCTGCTATATGTCGTGGCATGGTATCCTCCTGTAAATAATCTTAAAGGAACAAATGTAACAAGGAAAACCAAACTAGATACAAAATGGGATAATAGAGTAGAAATAATTATGATGGATACAAAAAAACCAATAGTAGATATCATTAGCTCAAAGCCATATGTGTATATACCTTCCTCCTGTTTATCACCGTTTATCTTGTACAATAAAAATTTTGATAGTTGAACAGAAACTTTATTTAACATATTAACAACCTCCTTGTAGTACATATTATCAAAATTATTGTGGTGGGTCTACAACTTGTCCACGAATCTTAGGATTTTTGTCCACGAGTTATCAATTATAATATTTTCATTTTATTATTTTATTACTATAATAAGATTAGTGGTTTGTTTTGAAACGACAAAAAGATAGTTATTTTGGAATTTATGAATAGGGCAAGAACACCCGCGACTTTAGTCGTGGGATGAAT
>BLMC01000059.1 GCA_011959805.1 Lachnospiraceae bacterium
GAAAGATTTTAGCATTTTGGCGCATGATTCCCACTACTTTGACATTGGGTATGAATTGTAACTAATAAACAACAAAACAAAAAATTTAATGGATATACAATAGAAACAAGAATGTGAATGTGGTAATATATTAGCAGTACAAATTAGGATATACAAAATTCTACAAATTGATTTTATCTCTCTACCACTGGTTGCGCAAATGTATAACAAACTATACAGAATATAATCAAGGTTTTTGATATTGTTTCGGTACCAAAAACAAAGAGGAGAATACTGTGAATTTTTGTAAAAAACTATTAACACTACGAAAAGCTAACAATCTAACACCAAAACTATTTGCTAAAAAACTTGATGTTTCAAGGCAGTCCATTTCAAAATGGAAAAGTGGGCCGGAAGGCCCACCAACAAAAAAACAGCGGCAAAAAAGCGATTATCTTTTTTAATAGCAAATGCAATCTGTCAGGGCATATCAGATAGGGAATTGCATCCTGCTACTAATACAAATATGTTGCTCATTGCCTTATAGAGGCGGGAGTCATTCCACATCTAATATAACAGCTACCATTTCCCTTAAAAATCATCCAATTACATTTATGGAGACTACACTATGATTATTTATGATGAAACACATCAAAAAATTATTGAGAATGGCGTGAATCGCATAAAAGAGGTATTTTGCAGTGAAAACATCTATCTAATCAAACAAATTCTCTTTTGTCTTGATTTCTATTTAGATCCGTATTATGAACATCGCCTTTCTTATGAGAACGAAATCTATGATTTATTACAAGAGCTTGTAGTAAACAGTGCGGAGGATGAAGTTATTGATGCTTGTCTACAGCTTATTGAAGATTATTGCTGTGTCCCACTTACAATTATAGAACAAAAGTTTATGAAAATTAAAGATAGCAAGAAACCTTATGCAAAACACATTTTAGATATGCTATAACTTTTAATCCTCTGCGCAACTACATTTATCCACAAATCTGCTCTATTTTTTGCAGCTCATCTTCACTAAACTTCTGCTTAGATAACATACCCACATTGTCAATAATCTGTGATGGCTTTGACGCTCCAATTAGGACACTTGTAATATCCCCGTCACGCAATATCCACGCAAGTGCCATTTGCGCAAGGCTCTGTCCTCGTTCTTCTGCCAATTCATTCAACGCCTTAATCTTATGTATAACATCTGCATTTCGCGCATCTTCTTTCAAAAATCTGCTATCTGTGCGCATACGACTGTCTTCTGGAATCCCCTCAATATATTTGTCTGTCAAAAGTCCCTGTGCCAACGGACAGAACGTAATGACACCAATGCCATTGGAAGCGGCATAATCCTTCAAACCATCTTTTTCGATTGTTCTATCAAACAGAGAATACTTTCTTTGATTGATAATAAACGGTGTCCCCATCTGTTGAAAAAGACGAGCAATCGTATTCGTGTCTTCTTTATTATAATTTGATATTCCAACATAAAGCGCTTTTCCGCTTCTCACAATCGCATCTAATGCTGTCGCAGTCTCCTCAATCGGCGTATTTTTGTCTGGTCTGTGATGATAATAAATATCAACATAGTCAAGTCCCATTCGTTTTAAACTCTGGTCCAAACTTGCCACCAAATATTTTCTACTTCCCCCATCTCCATAAGGTCCCGGCCACATATCATATCCTGCCTTCGTTGCAATCACCAGTTCATCCCGATAGATACCAAGTCCTTTTGCGAGAATACGCCCAAAGTTTTCCTCCGCGGCACCGTAAACCGGACCATAATTATTTGCTAGGTCAAAGTGTGTAATGCCATTGTCAAACGCCGTACAACACATAGCCTGCATATTGTCAAAACTAGCATTGGAGCCAAAATTATGCCATAATCCAAGGGACACCGCGGGCAATCTTAGACCACTTTTTCCACAGCGATTATATTTCATTGTTTCATATCGTTTTTCGTCTGCTATATACATATTTATATTCCTTTCTTGATTTTATGTTTGTCTTTTAAACACTCATAATCTATACCTTACCTTATATTAAAACAGTTTTTGTTGAAAGTAAAGAATACTTTTAACAACTGTTCTTGCACTTATCAAAGCAATACAATTTATCAATTCCTATCGAAAAACTTGCCAAATAAAATGCACATAAATACTAAAAAACTGACAATAATTCCTATTATAGAAAGCAAAGTATTGTACAAAAATTTCCCATAGAATATTATAAAATCCTATGATACAATAAACTTGATACTTTTAGAACAAACTGCAAAGAAAGGCATGATAATAAATGACTGCACTTTTTGATGAGCGTGTGGACAATGCGGTTGAGATTATATGGTTTGAACGAAACCCCGCGCGGCGCGAAGAAGCACTTTCCATGCTTCGTGCTGCTGCCAATATAGGCGATGGAGACGCCTATTATTTTCTTGGGCGCTGTTATCTTGGAAAAAGTTATGTGGACCCTGTAATGGAACTGCCCTTTGACCAACAATTTGCTTTTGAGTGTTTTCGCACTAGCTTGACACTTGAGAGCGCTATTGGTATGTTTGGCGCTATGCATCAAGATGGATTTGAACCACCAGGAAATACTTTTATCCATCCTCCCTACCACACAAAAAAAGAACTTTGGGATATTGTATCCGAAAAAGCCACGCAGGGACACATCTTCTGTAAATATTTAATCGCAAATGCCTATTATTATTGTACTGTGGGTGATTTTTTTGATATTACACCTGAAAATGTCGGCAACAAAAAATATCAGCGTTATCAGTATGAATGGACTGCATCTGCTATGCGCCTCTATGAAATATGTGTATCTGCAGGACTTGGTATCGCAATCCCCAATCTGGTCGATATCCTCCGCACTGGCAGATATGGTGCACCTGTACAAAATCAACGCGCAAAAATTTATATTCACAAAGGTGCCGAGATGGGAATTGGCGCATATGAACGTATTGTGGGCAATCAATATCGCGATGAAAACAAATTGACCAAAGCTGTTGAAATGTATGAACGTGCATTAATGCACAAAGATGATTACGCCTATTATTGCCTTGGCAAGCTCTACACATTTAATGGTGCACTGTCACTCGACCTCAAAAAGGCATTGTCTTACTTAGAAGAAGGCTACGCACAACTTCCAAATGACATAGGTTTTTGCAATCTGTTAGGAGAAATTTACTTTCGCGGAGGACAAGATATTCTGCCAGATTACGACCAAGCGTTTTTGCTGTTAAGTAAAGCATATTTTAAAGGCAGCACATGGGGGTCCGATATGTTGGGCACTTGCTATCTCAATGGATTAGGTACTCAAGTGAATCTGAACATGGCACAGAAATTATTTGAACTGCATCCAAAAAAACCACTCGCCGCAAGCGGATTAAAACGCTTGCGGCGAGCAGAAATAGATTCGTCTCTATAAGAATCACTTTATTTTATTTTCTGGCGGAATTTGCTGCGAATCTGTATTTTCCTGCTGTAATAAAGGTGACTGCACAGTTGGCTGCTGTACTATAGGCTGTTGTATAGAAAGCGGTGGCACAGATGATGTCTGCGGCCTCTGTGTATTCCTTTCTTTCTTTTTCACTTTTCTCTGCATCAGAAAATATTGTATCTTTTTTCTAAGAAAAACATAACAGATTAGCGCTATAATCAACAGATACGGCATCAAACTGATTACAAGAAACAACAATGCCTCAAGAAAATACAAAAATCCTCTTCCAGTTGACCGAATCGTATTTTTCAATCGGTCTACAAAAGTATTTCTCCTGACTGGTTCATTGTCCTGACGATATTCCATCACTTCTGATATTGTAATGTTCACATAAGAGTATGCGACATCCATATCCATATAACGGCGGCTTGTCTGTAAATTATTTAATTCATACTGCACTTCGGACAACCGCTGTTCTACTGTAATCATATCCTCAATTGTCTCGCACTTTTCCAGCATTGTCAGCAAGTTTTTTTCCTGAATTTGCAACGCTTCAATCTGTGCTGTGGTATCATAATACTTCTGACTAATATTATCCACACTTGTTGATTTTGAAATAATTTTCCCTACACCATCTAGTTCAGACAAAAAATTTTCATAGTTTTTTGATGGGATTCGTACTTCCAGATAATTGTGCATGGTACCGCTTGTTTTACGATAATCGGAATAATACCAATTATGTCCGCTGTCACTCTCACTCTCTGACTGAATAACGCCTCCATGTTTAGAAATAGTTTCTTTAATAGATGCAATCGTCGCTGGATAGTCAAGAGTCTCAATGTCAAGGTTGCAGTGATAGACTAATTTTTCCTCCAAAAGTGTTATCTCATCAAGCGTTTGCGTCTGTTCTTGTTCCTGTGTCACCGCCCCGCCTTCTCCAATTTCCTCCGCTACTGCCAATTCTGCATCATCATAGGCAACACCTTTGGAATAATTCTCTCGTACTGTACTGTTTACAATAGGAGCAGGAGCAGATGCATCTGATGACATTGTGGTACTCGATTTACTTCCTCCTCCACAGCCAGTCAACAAACTTGCAGCGATAATAAATAGCGAAAACAATTGTTTCCATTTCCTTTTCATAATCATCCCTTCCCTTTCTTTGCTTTGTCAAAACATTGATTTCTCTATTACAGATACGTTTTGCCCAAGTATAATTTATGGGAAAGTTTTTATTTTCTATAAAATTTCACTGCTCTCACAATAATAGTTAAAATATCTTTCCCGAAGTGGGTGATAGGACCCTCTTGGCAAATAAATTTTTTTCCCACTGTCCATCTCTACTTCCTGCGTGCTAAGACTTTGCACATGTTCAAGATTTACAATGTAAGCGACGCCAACCCGCACAAACTCCCTGTAACTGGTAAGCATTTTATAGATTTCTGTCATCGTTCTTCTCAAGCCCAGACGAATGTTATCCGATAGATACAGATATTGTAATTTCCCTTGTGCTTCACAACAAATAATATCACTCACTACCACACGCTGTATTTTTCCGTCAATTCGCAGCAGTAAATATTTTCGACTCATTTCATTTAGATTTTGAAGGAATTTGTCTAGCACTGAAGATAACATGTCTTCTGTTATTGGTTTGACAAGATACTGTGAAGCTTCGACACTAAACGCATCTAACGCATGCTCTCGCGATATAGTAAGAAATACAATCCTACCACTATTTCCCATAGCGCGCAATTCCTTCGCTGCATCCATTCCAGATTTCTCAGGCATATAAATATCCATAAAAATAAAATCTGGTTTATAATTCTTTTTCCTAATTCTATCTAGCAGATTGTTTGCATTCAAAAAGCGTTCGATAATAAATTCTATCTCAGCATGTTCTCTCTCATAACAATTCAACATCTGCTCTGTCTTGTCCAATTCTACTTCCTCATCATCACAGAGTGCTATCCGATACATTGTTTGTTCTCCTTTCCCTAGCTGTCTCATCGGATGCTGGTATATTCATAATCAGTCGAAATATAAACACCCCATCATTATTCTTAAAATCATATTCACCACCAAAATTTTCTGCGGTCTTGATAATGCTTAACACACCAATCCCGCCTGTAGACTCCAGTTTCGGCTGCCCATTTCTCATCTCAGTTTCTCTCTTACACGTATTGTTGCAGCAAATTACAAGTTTATTGTGTTTTCTTTTTAACATTAGATCAATAAAACATTCTTGTTCTGGAGATTGCTTTCTCACCTCAATGCATCCATATATTGCATTTTCATAAGCGTTTGCTAATATTGTCACCAAGTCAATATTGGGTATCCCCAAGTTGCTGCCGATTTCTACATCTAAAGTCACTTTAATCTGTTCTCGTTGCGCCCAAGTAGTATATGCAGTGAGAATGTTATTGACTGCCGTATTTGCACAAATCTGCTGTATTATCTCCTCCCTAGTCTCTCTGTCATACTCCTTAAGATATTCCAACAATGCATCATTTTGCCCACGGCGGGCGTACTCTGCAATGACCGCATTGTGATGTCTTGCATCATGACGAATCCGGCGACCACGCGCAACAGATTCTTCCAACAATTCCATATTTCGCTCTAAGAGTCGATGATTCATCTGCATTAGCTGATTTTCTTTTTGATATTCCTTCTCCTTTCCAATATGTAGATATAATCGAAATACCAAAAGTTGGAGTGACCCTGTTAGGAAGAAATTCATCATCAGTTGAAATAGCCGGTAAGGTGTCTGATCAATGGAATTAGGATTTAATATGAATCCAATACCAAAAAGAATACTCAAAATCATTATAAACATGCTAAATTTATCCAACTCTGTCTCCATATAATGTCCAAATTCTCGGATAGACTCCTTAATTTTACCATCAATAAAAACAGCTATCAGGACAATTAAAATAATACGTGTAATAATGTCGGCCCATATACTTCTGTCAAAGAAAATAATAGAGACCTCAATACCTCCAATTAGAAATATTGCAAGAAAATAAAATGTAAGTGCAAGCTTATATAAGGAAAGATAAAGCGGGTCGCTACTCATTAGAATTGCAAATGCAGAGAAGCACATATACATTACAAAAGCTGACATTTTCACACAGCTAGACCAGTCTGTCACATACCAAATACAGGCACAAATAATTAAAATCACACAGAACCTACTGTAATAGAGTATCATTTTTTTTCTGCTATACCGCGGCTTGCTCATTATTGAAAATAACACAATGACACCTGTGAGACTTATCACATACCGAAGTATTGCTATATATACAGAACCGCCTAACATTGCATTTCCCCTTCTTACAGATAATGATCAATTGCCTTGACGGTATCAAGCAATCCAATCATTAATTCTCCTGCTTGCTCGGCCTTGCGACGAGTATCTGCACCAAGATCTGCTGCCTGCTGTGTACTTGCAGTCACTTCTTCGCTGACAGCAGAAATGTGATTAATACTGTCCACAATCATATTATTGGAATCCAAAATTTCCTCTATTTTTGTATAAATCTGCTGCACATTGGTATCCAATCCTTCCATGCGATCACCAATCTCACTAAACTGCGTGCTTGCATTTAAAATTAGGTCGTGTTCTGCGCTAGATGCGGCAATGACATCATCTATTGTGTTCTTTGCCGCGTCAGCATTTGTCTTTAATTCATCGACAATTTTCCGAATCCCCTCTGTCAAATTTCTTGTCTCATCTGCAAGCGAACGAATTTCGGCAGACACAACAGCAAACCCTTTCCCAGCTTCCCCAGCGCGTGCACTTTCAATAGAGGCATTGAGCGCCAGAAGGTTGGTCTGACTAGAGATTGAAAAAATACGTTCTGTAATTTCCTCGACTGATTTTGCATTGGAAATAAGACTAGAAACAGATAAAATAACCTGCTCATTTGCTTCCTGCGTTTTTTGTGCCTGGGACTGTAATCTGTCAACTGTCTGCTTCCCGTCCTTGACTGCCTGTCCAGAACGCTCTGCCATCAGCAACATTTCATCAGACATCTGTTTTGTCTCCAATATCATATTCTGAATATTTCCAGTCATTACTGTCTGTTGTTCAATACTGTCTGCATTGTTGCTATTGCCCTGTGCAATTCCATCCAACTCAGAGGCAGTAGAATCCACATATTGGCTTAGCTGTCGGATATGTTCTGCCGCCTCTGTCGAATTTTGTTTTACAGAAGCCGCTACATCCAACACCTCTTTTAAAAGTGCATTACTCTTCTTTCGTTCCTCATCAATACTGACAATCTTTTTAATATTATTATCATTAGAAATATATGTAGTTCCACAAAGTACAATCATATACACAACTACAGAAGCTCCCTGCAGCAAGAGTGATGTGCTATTGAGTGGAACGCCAGAGTGCATGTGTTTCAACAGCACAGCGATATAAGCCACATCCAAAAGATTAATCATGCCAAACACCACTGCAATCCTAAGAATCAATTTCATATCATAATATAAAATATAAATTACTGTAAATGGAAAAGCCATTACAAATACCAAATCATTTTGTGCACCAATTACAGCAAGCCCATAGACTACCATATAACCAATCACAGATACATGCGGAAAGATTGCACTATCTTTCTTGTGAAAATAAACAGCATAACAAGCAATCATAGAAAGAACCACCGACAAGTCAACTGCCAACATAAATCCAAAACTGATATTTTCTTGCGCATAGTCCCCTATATATCCAAAAAATAGAAACAAATCAATAATTGTAATAATTATGAGCACAAATTTATTTACACGCTTTTCATGCTGTGCATAATTTTCTTTCATCACTATTATCCCCTTTACCTATTTCAAAATCTCTTACAACATTTCCTTCCCTAGAAAACAAACTGCTGGGAAATTCATTTTTGGAGGAAAATGAATACCCCAGCAATTTTGGAACTGTTAGTTGAAAATATGTACAATTTCGCAGGATATACTAACAGCTCCTTTTAGAGTAGTTATTGAAATTGTCGTAACAATTCAAATTGATTATATCATTCACTTTCCCGAAAAAAAATATTTTTGGCATATATTGCATTTTTTATGGTATGGTTTGCATTTTACATTTGTAAATTTCTTTTCCCCTACAATCAAACACATTCCAAAACAGACTTTAAGAACCGCGCTGACTGCTCAATACTTTTTATTTGGTCGAGTTCACCAAAATGTTCAATCGATAGATATCCATTGTATCCGACTTCCTTAAGTTTTCTAATAAGTTGTGTGACTGGAATATATCCACTTCCCGTCGGAACAGATTTCAGACCATTCCCCTCACTTCCTCTATCCTTGCAATGCACATGTACAATATATCCTTTTAATAGTGTATATGCCTCCATCACATTTTCATAGCCAAACGCAAAATTTCCCATATCAAAAGTACATTTTAACTCAGGCACATTGCGCAAAAACCATAGCAATTCATTCATACGCGAACATGGTGACGCAACTGCATCAAAATCCTCGAGTGTCACCTGTACTCCTAGCGGTTTCGCATATTGGGTAAGTTCTGTCAGCGCTGCCTTTATTGCCTGAATTCGCAGATTTTGCTCCATAAACCGCTCGACTGCAAAATAATCATTGCTCACATTATGCAACGTTTTTGCTTCCTCCGCATCCAGAAATCCTGGCACAATCAAAATCTTTTTTACTCCCATCTGATATGCCATATCAATGTGGTCCTTTGCAGTATTGATATCGGATGTTAATTGAAAATCATAAAAATGATAAATACATGCAATCTCCATGTAGTGATATTGCATCGCTTCACAAATTTGGCTATAATTTGCGCAAAGCTGGTCATATTCAATATCAATCCCACGTATTCCAAAATCACTGCAACGTCGCATCACTTCATCTATTGTATACTTGTTTTCTGTCTGGGCAACTGCCTGTATAATATGGTCATAAAATACCGAAATTTTAATTGGATTGCTATATTCTTGTTCCAATGTCACTTTTACCGCTGTACAGTTCATTGGTCCTGCCTGTCGTTTCACCTCCGCGCACCAGTAAACTGCATTGGAAAGAATTCGTTGTATTTCGGGCATATGATAAATAGGATACTCCTCATGTCCCGGCTGAAAATAAAAAATCCTACCTCGTCCGCGCTGAAAGGTACATCCGCTGCGAAAAACCTCACCTCCCGCAAACCAACCTGTAAAAACTACATCCTCTGGTTTGGGAATATCAAAATATTCCCCGTACATCTCCTCTATGGGAATATCAAACTGTGCTGGAATTCCTTGTGCAATCGGATGATATGGCGCAGTGACAAACAATCGTTCACGATCCCCATGTTTCCAACGAAGAGTCATACTTGTCCCCATTAACAATCCCATAATTTTGGAAAAATGTGCAGAGTGGAGTGCAATTAGCCCCATGCCGCCGAGCACATGATTCTGTACTCGTCTTGCAGTCTCATCTGAAAAATCCTTATGTGCCATATGTCCCCAATAAATCAACACATCTGTATCCGCAAGAACCTCCTCTGTCAACCCATGTTCTGGTTCCTCCAAAGTCGCAGTCCGAACAAAGATATTCTTATCCTTTTTGAGAAACTCTGCAATACAACCATGAATTCCTTCTGGGTAAACAGTTCTTACCTCCTCCTGCCTTCGTTCATGCAGATATTCATTCCATACAGTTACTTTAATCATATCATTCCCCCTATCCATCTTCCCAAATTATCTTTTACACAATTTTTCTATTCTAAGATTATTACAAATATTTTATCATTGATTTATTGCTGATTCAACTGCAATTGTACAATATCTGGACCCTGTATTCTGCTCTATACTTCTAATATCTGACCACTTTGTTGACTTTTTTTCCCTTTTCCGATATATTTATAGAAATATCGTATATACAAAGCTGCTAACATAGTGGTTTTAGTATCGAGACAAGGAGAAACAAAATCATGGCCGGAAAAATTGCTTTTTTTGATATTGATGGTACGCTGACATCGGAGTTGGATGGCAGTATTCCATCGGACACTGCAGTTGCAATTACAAAGGCACGACAAAATGGAAATTTAATGTTTATCAACACAGGACGATGCTTCCAAAATATAGGACGCCGTTTTCGAGAGATTGGCTGGGATGGTTATGTGTGTGGCTGCGGCACTAATATTTACTGTGATGGTAAGGATGTTCTTCACATCGCTCAGACGCATTCCACAGTTATGCAACTCTTACATGCTGCCCGTCAGGCAGACATAGATATTCTATTTGAGTCCCGCAGTTTCGTGGCATTTGACGTATCTCGCCCGCTGCATCATCCAGACGCGATACGTCAGTACAACTCTTTTGTAAACCATCAATATACTATGCCAGAAGATTTGGAAAATCCAAACTTTTTTGCTGATAAATTTGTTGTCTGGTATCAAGAAGAATTCCAACTTAAAGCCTTTCGCCATGTCAGCGATAAATGGTTTGACTGTATTGACAGAGGTGGCACTTTCCGAGAATTTGTTCCTTACGGTTATTCCAAAGCGACAGGGATTCAATATGTACTCAACCATTATCACTTGGATTTGTCTGATGCCTATGCTTTTGGGGACAGCAATAATGACCTACCGATGCTTTCCTATGTCCCACACAGTATTGCTATGGGAAATGCATCACCCGAAAACCTTTTTACACAAGTGGAGTATGTCACTGCCAAATCAAGCTGTGGCGGAATCCGGCAAGCGCTAGAGCACTATGGTTTTCTCTAAACAAAATAAAAAACTATGATTTACTATTATGAGCAATAATAGTAAAATATCGAACCTGATATCTATGATGGTTATATGTGTTATACAGAAATCTGTGTGGTAAATGGATATGCCAAAAATCAAAAAACATGGACAAAAAACGGTCGAGTTAAACGACTTTTAATGTATGTAGAAGACTGTCCATTTGCCTATTTAGAATTGAAAAACACTATCAATCCCTAATACTTTACGCTTCCGTTTGACAGTATTAAGGCGGCGGATAGTGTGAAATTAAAATTTCACACATCCTGATTTGAGTGCCCACTAAAGCGGGCAAATGGGAGTTCGTGTGGAGATTCACTAAAAATATCTAAGACTACTATTTATTATTGCTGCCCTCTTAACCAGCACGAAAATTGACTTAGAATATTCTGATACAGTTCATTGTCATCTGCCTTTTCCAAATCCTTCATGTTGGAAAACCCTGTGTTGTCCCTCACTCTTCCCGGCAGATTGTCAAGTTGTTGCAAATATCCAAATAGGTCGTATCCAATTCCAATAAATTGAATAAAAACATTCATGCCCGACGATTTTCGTATAATTACATCTGTTTGATTTTTATCTGCATTATCCCCATCTGTAATAAATAAAATAAAAGTTGGTTCTGCATCATCAACAATTGCCTGCGTTGTTACCGTTTTTTTGCCAAAGCCAAACAATCCCGGCTGCACACTGATACACCCTTCAATAATTGTATTTAACACAGGGGCATATTGTGTCCCACCCATAGTATAACCAGAATAGAAAATTACCTTATCTACATAATGTTCATAATTAGACAGTGTTAAATCTGCCATTTTGCGACAATCGTTTTGGAATAGGTACACATCGATAGAACCATTATCGTCAAAAGTCAGCCCCAAAGGAACAAGCCTATCAATGGTATGTTGAATCGTTTCATTTATATAGAGATTACGCATTGATACACTGTAATCGAGAACGACTACTACCTTCGCCCTTATAGAATCAAGATTCACTCCGTTTTCTTTGCTTAAATTCACCACACATTTGCTTAGATTGACAACATGTTTTTCAAGATTAGCCTTATCCTTTGACAAACTGATTTTTCCCATAATCTTCTGTGTCAGTTCCTCCTCACGATTCTTCTGTATAGTAGGTGCGGACACAGAAAGCGGGCTGCTTGGAGTTGTGGGAAGTGGGGCTGGATTTCGTGGCTCTGTGTTAGTAGTTTCAGATTTGATTTCTATGCCCCCGTACGCCGCCAATAACGCGGACAATCCACCATTAAAACCTTTGGCAACGGCAGCGATGCGCCAGACATCTTTGCGGTAGATTTCCATACAAATAATCGCTTTTTCCTGCTGGAAATCCAAACCGGACAGTTGCATTGAAATCTTCGTAGCATTATTCTGTGATAGCATAAAATTATGGCTAGAAATCTCTCCCATTGTTCCATTTCCATCAATACTAACAGTAAAAACAAGTCGGTCAATCGCAGAAGACAACCTTGAAAAATTTATATAAAATCTCCCCTGATTTTCCCCCGAAACAAAACGAATTGCATTATCTGGAGACGCTTCCTGATTGTAAAATATCATGTATCTATCATCAGAAAGTTGACCAGACTGATCAATTCCAAAACAACAAAAATCATATACTGCTGCTCCACAAATATTCATTTCAATGCAAAACTCAGAATCTATATCAATATAATTGCTTATTTTATCACGCATACCACGCTCAAAGTTCATTTTCGCCCTCCTATTACTATTTATAAAAATAATTTTTTGTAATTTATAAAGTTTTATTTCTTCTTTTATTGTACGTATTTTTTAACTAAAATGCAATAATCAAAGTATTTATTACATCCTCTTGTCCACTTTACTCGCCAAAATCTCACGTAAAATTAATGTTGTTCACACTTTTATGAACGCTATCGGCGTTTATGCTGCGAAACGCACATTATACACAGCATAATACATTCTTCTGTAATCTGTCAAAGACATATCCAATGATACATAGACAAGCAACTTTTGTTTAGGCAATTGATTATTTCCATAAAACCATTGACATAGCTCTATTGTCTGCGTTATAATAATTTCACTTTATCACACAAAAGCGTTGAAGTATTAAAGTATTTGTGTGATATATTATTTTTGCGTCCTGCATAAATGCAGCGTCGCATAATAAAAGTTTACTTAGGGAGGAGCATTTATTATGCTAATAAAATGTATATTACTAATTCTATTTTTTGGATGTATGATTGCAGTTGGATTATATGCCAGAAAAAGCGCAAACAGCATGACTGATTTTGTGCTTGGTGGCCGTAGTGTCGGACCGTGGCTGTCGGCATTTGCATATGGTACATCTTATTTTTCTGCGGTTGTTTTCGTAGGATATGCAGGACAATTTGGGTGGAAATATGGTCTAGCTTCCACATGGATTGGTCTTGGAAATGCAGTGATTGGCTCACTACTTGCATGGGTTGCAATGGGAAGACGTACCAGAGTTATGACACATCATTTAGAAGTTGCAACAATGCCTGACTTTTTTGGAAAGCGCTATAACAGCAATGTGTTAAAAATTGTGGCTTCCGCAATTGCATTTGTTTTTATGATTCCATATACCGCCTCTGTCTACAATGGACTTTCAAGATTATTTGGAATGGCGTTTGACATTCCCTACACAATCTGTGTAATCACAATGGCGGTACTCACGGGGGTATATGTTATTCTCGGAGGATATATGGCAACTGCCATCAATGACTTTATTCAAGGTATTATTATGTTATTTGGTATTGTAGCAGTTATTGGTGCAGTGCTCTCCGGCCAAGGTGGTTTTCTTGAAGCGGTTAGAAAATTATCAGAACTTCCATCGGATGTACCTGTTACACTGGGACAACAGGGGGCTTTTGCTTCGTTTTTTGGCACTGACCCTCTTAACTTATTAGGTGTTATTATCCTCACTTCCCTCGGCACATGGGGACTTCCGCAAATGGTACATAAGTTCTATGCAATTAAGAGTGAGAAAGCAATTAAAACAGGAACTATTGTATCAACCTTTTTTGCTGTCATTGTATCAGGTGGCTGCTATTTCCTCGGGGGTTTTGGACGTCTGTTCGACTCACCACAGTTATATAAAACAGATGGTTCTATGATGTACGACGCTATTATTCCAGCAATGTTATCAACACTGCCAAATATCCTAATAGGTATTGTTATCATCTTAGTTCTTTCCGCCTCCATGTCAACACTTTCTTCGCTGGTACTAACCTCAGCTTCAACTTTAACTCTTGATTTTATCAAGGGAAATATTATAAAAGATATGGATGATAAAAAACAGTTAATTTACATACGTGTGCTAATTGTATTTTTTATTGTAGTCTCTGTTGTGCTGGCTCTAAATCCACCAACCTTTATCGCACAACTAATGGGAATTTCATGGGGTGCACTCGCCGGCGCTTTTCTCGCACCATTTTTGTATGGATTATATTGGAAAGGAGTTACTTGTGCTGGTGTCTGGGCAAGTTTTCTCTGCGGTGTCGGTATTACGGTGTCAAATATGTTTTTTAAATTTATTGCCTCGCCGATTAACGCGGGCGCTGCTGCAATGATTGTTGGATTGATTGTCACGCCAGTTGTAAGTCTGCTTACTCCAAAAATCAATTGTGAATTTGTAGACAAAATCTTTCAGTGTTACGACAACACTGCAAAAGTATCTAGCAAAGAATACCTAAAAGAAGAAAATTAAACGCTAATAAAAATATGACTAATTTTATATTATGGGCATCAACATGTATATCATATCGCAGAATCCTAGCATTATATTTTATGATTGTGTTGTTGTCCATAATAATTACCCTTTTTAAAAGCATATCATAGTCCTTTGTGTTTGCTTTTTAAGAAGTATATGAAATAAACTGCATTATCAACTCACTTCCAGTCACCATTTTATCCTTGGCAATAATAAGGAGCCTGTATTTCAAAAATGGATTCAGATGTTGTTTTGCTATTTCTACATCTACAATGTCAAATCGCCGCGCTTCTAATTCTCTATAAGTATAGTTCACAAAGATTAAAATACAGCGGCATCTAGCATGATATAGCTTTAGATATCCACAGAGTGCATCAAAATTAAAAAGTTTATCCACTATATTATCAGTAGAACTTATCTTTGTCTGTGTATTAAATGCATTGTTATTTTCAGAACACTGCCCTTCTTCAAATGCTTTCCCCATCAAAATAAATGACATGGGGGTCACCTTTGACGTAATTTTATCTTCGTCCCAATACACCATATTGCTGCGCATATTTTGAAACATCTTGTCATGTGCCTTTAATGATGCCACAGCATCTTTTATTGAACTGTGAATGTGTTTTATATCACTTGATATCTGCGCCACAAATGCAATCTCCGGTTGATGCCCACTTGTCGGTGCATTAGAAGGTGCGTGAAAAATCTTATCCACCCGTTTGTTTAATTCAAGTTTTTGCAACTGTGACAATGCCATCTGAAACCCTCCTATTTATTTTTTATTTCATGCCTCACTTTTTTTCTTGTTCTCTAAATATTGATTTACAATCTTTTCTATGGATTCTCGCGAAATTGGATAATTAAATTCTTTGATAATCTGGTCCACTGTATACCCGTGATCTACAAGATGTCGAATCGCACCACCGTACGCAAAATCCTTTGTAAAATTTGACAATGCCTCCTCAAAGTATCCATGATTGGCTTCTTCCATAATTTTTCACTCCTAAAACATTAAAATTATCCACATTCAAATTCTTATTTCTATATTTCGTCCACATACAAAACACCTTTTAGCTTTTGTAACGTTCCAAGATATGCTTCCCTGTTCACTTTGCGTGGTAGTCGAAAAGTCATCACAATTTGAAAATGTTGTCCCTTTGCCTTGGGTTTATCCACATGAAAGCTATCCACAAAGCAATTGTCTTCCTTGAGCTGTCTTGATACATTGGTAATCGCTTTACCGTCAACTACCTCTATATAAAGCGTCAAATAACGCGAATATTGATATACTCTACCTTCAATATAAGGTACTAGATGAACTCCTACAAGCCACACTGATGTAAGAATCACTGCACCATCAAGAAAACCAATCCCAACGGCAAGTCCAATACAGGCGCAAGTCCAGATACTCGCCGCAGAAGTTAAACCTTTAATCTGATGTCCTGACACCAATATTGAGCCTGCTCCCAGAAAGCCAACACCACTGATAACCTGCGCTGCAATTCTCGAAATATCAAACCGTTCTGGATAAAGCACCTCCAAATACTGCTCCATCAGCATAACCATTGTCGCGCCAAGACAGACTGTAATTGTGGTTCGTGCACCGCCACCCCGCCGCTTTGCTCCTCTGTCAATACCAATGACAATACCAACAATAAGAGACAAAACAATTCTTATTACTATATTACGCCACGTCCATTCAGAAAAGATTGTTGTAAACACAACTGCTGCCTCCTTTCTCACAACCATCGCAAATAAATTATTTGACAATCTCGTCAGAATCCAGCAGTATTGTAAACGGACCATCATTTAACAACGAAACCTTCATCTCTGCGCCAAAAGAGCCATGCGCCACAGAAAATCCTTTTTTTCCAATCTCACTGATAATATATTCATACAGCGCATTTGCCAAGTCCGGCTTGCCTGCCAGTGTAAAAGAAGGTCTATTTCCCTTCCTACAGTCTGCATACAATGTAAATTGTGAGACAATTAAAAATTCACCGTCCACATCGTGAATCGACAAATTTGTCTTTCCATCTGCATCCTCAAAAATACGCAACTTTATCAACTTATCAATCATTTTATCTGCAATCTGCCTGTCATCACTATTAGATACCCCTACAAACACCAACAGTCCATGACCAATCTGCCCAATCACTTTTCCTTCCACAGAAACATCCGCTGCACACACCCTTTGAATTACAAAACGCATAAATTTCCTCCATATTTTATTGCCTTTTCAAGCTACATAACACGTTTTAACAGAAATCACCTTTATGCCACATTCTTATTCTATCTAAATTAATACAGCATTGCATAAATATCAATATTTGATATTTGTGTAATGCTGTTTAAAAATCATAGCCTATTTTAATTTTGAAGCAACTTTGTAAGCTCCTCGCATGCCTGTTCATAACTTACAAACACAATTCCCTTCATGCCAAGTTTTCGTGCAGTCTCAATATTCTCCTCTCGGTCATCAATAAACACACACTCATCGGCGCAAAGACTATATTCTTTTAATAGATGCTCATAGATATCTACGTTCGGTTTAATCTTCTTCACAAAACCAGAAATTACTTTTCCATCTACTTTGTCAAGAAATGGAAAATTTCCGCACTCCGTATGAAGTGCAAAGACCTCTCGCGGATAATTAGAAAGCAAATACACCTTTAAACCAGCTTTTTTTAATTGTACAATCCAGTCCACTGCATACGCATGGGGCTCTACTAGCTTGTCGCGATGATCCCATACTAGATTAAACTCCTCAAGATGCTCTTTGTTATCCTCGCGGAAATTTTTCAGTATTTCGGCCTCCTCATAAATACCATGGTCAAGTTCTCCCCACCAAGGACTGCGAAATACAGTTCGCTCAAAAATCTTTCGCGTTTCTTCTACAAGCTGCAACTCATCCATCAGTGCACGCCAACGAAACTCTACCAGCACATTTCCAATATCAAAAACTACATTTTTTATCATAATTCCACACCATTCTTTTGTAAAAGCGCCCGCGCACTCTCTACAGAATCCACACCTGTCTTGTTCTTAATCGGCGCAAACTCATAGTCGCGCACCACCTCATATGACAGACAATTTTCAAACAAATGAATCATATCAAGCACCAACAACTCAAATTTATAACCATTTGGAGACTCAGGCTTTATCAGTTCTCCTTTTTCATCAATGTATGGAATCTTTTTTTCAACAACATGCACTTGCATTTTCTTGTTTGAAATCTCTTCAAGCTGATCTACACGAAACAGATAATTAAGAATCACTCCAAAATTGTAAGAAAGTTCTCCATTTGCCTCTCTGGAATTAATAATCTCTTCTGTCATTTCATAATATTCAACAATCGATGGTTTTCCGTCCTCAAGGCAAAGCACACCAATCTTTTCTTCGGGGTCTGCCTTTCTAACCACCTTTGCACCGCTGACACGTCCTGAATCTAATGTCGCGCCCACAAACACAGGGTCCGCAATGCGCTGTAACACATTGTCCACTGCAAAAATATTTAGCCACTCAACACCGCGCGCCTTAACATCATTCAAAACGCCTGTCACTGTCATAGAATAAAACCAGCCACCATTTCCATTGGGAGATAAAGAAAGAGAATCTGGCGCTTCCATAAAAAGTTTTCCATTGAAGTCAACAGATGGCGCCATCTCCTGTTTAAAAAACTTAACAAAATCCTTCGGATAGCCAAAATAATCTTTTTCTTCAAAAAATGCAGTTGTCTCATTATGATTTTTATCGCTTGTCATAATATACAATGGCACGAAACAGCCTGCCTTGTCTGTGACATCCTGTAAATTGCGAATCAACCGCTCAAAAATATAAATCTCTTTGGTCAAACCAATATTATACTTCCCCTTGGGGCCATCTGAGCCAAGACGTGTTCCTTGCCCACCTGCAAGAAGTACCGCGCCAACTTTTCCTGCTCTAATCGCTTCCAAACCTAGTTCTTCATATCTTACTTTATTCTTATTAATCTCAGACACCTCAAGTGCTGACAGAGGCACTAACGCACCTCGCTCCTGCGCAACCTCCTCTTGTTTGGCCATCGCCACAATAGACCAATCAATCTTTTCAACCTGCGCAGCAAGCTTCTCTTTTCCTACTTCGTCAAGTTTTTTATAAGCCTCAAAAATATGCTCTTGTCCATGTTCCCTCAGTACATTTTCCAATTCCTTTTCCTTCATAAAGAACTCCTTTCCTGACTTTTTATAAATTTACATGTTTTCCAAATTGCATAAGAAAGATTCATCGTCCCCCTAAGTTATAATTAACCATACTATAGATTAACCTTCCTTGTAAACTACTATTTGTATTTATTTTACTTCTCGCATCTTT
>BLMC01000060.1 GCA_011959805.1 Lachnospiraceae bacterium
TATTCAATCAAATCAATTGTATCCAACCTTGGAATTTAAGAAAATTTCTGGTTTGTACAGTGCAGGGCAGTTTAATGGAAGCAGTGGATATGAGGAGGCAGCAGCGCAGGGATTGATCGCAGGGATTAATGCAAGTCTTTCGATTAAAGGAAAAGAGCCCATTATACTTGACCGCTCACAGGCTTATATTGGTGTGCTGATAGATGATCTTGTGACAAAGGAAAATTTTGAACCATATCGAATGATGACTTCCCGCGCAGAGTACAGACTTCTTCTTCGTCAGGATAATGCAGATTTAAGATTGCGAAAAATTGGCTATAAGGTGGGATTGATTTCTAAGGAGCAATATGATTTTGTCTGTAGAAAAGAAGAAATGATAGAAGCAGAAATAATGCGATTACAGAACAAAAAAGTTGGCGCGAACAAACAAGTACAGGAATTTCTGATAGGAAAAGAAAGCAGTACATTAAAGACAGCTGCATCGCTTGCAGAGTTAATTAGCAGACCAGAACTTTCCTATGAGGCAATTGCAGAGATTGATATGGACAGGCCTGTGTTAAGCGACGATGTTATTGCGCAGATTAATATTAATTTAAAATATGACGGGTATATTAAACGCCAGACAAAACAAGTCGAACAATTTAAGAAATTGGAAACAAAAAAGATACCTTCTGATCTTGACTATAATGAAATTAAGAATCTTCGACTTGAAGCAAGACAAAAACTCCAAAAATATAAACCAATATCGGTAGGACAAGCATCTAGGATTAGCGGTGTATCTCCGGCAGATATTTCTGTATTGCTAGTTTATCTTGAACATTTCAACCATAAAAATGAAAGGGAAGATTTATGAGCTGGAATCAAAGTCAGTTGACAAAATTAAAAGAAGATGTGTCGACCTTCGGTGTGGCAATCGACGAGGAACAATTACATCAGTTTATAAAGTTTTATGAATTATTAGTGGAATGGAATCGTTTTATGAATTTGACTGCAATTACAGAGTTTGATGCAGTCTGTAAAAAACATTTTTTGGATAGCATTTCTTTGTGTAAAGCGATTGATTGCACCAAAAAGTATAATGTAATTGATATTGGAACAGGTGCCGGATTTCCCGGAATTCCGTTAAAGATTGCCTTTCCTAATTTAAAGATTACGCTGTTGGATTCTCTTGGAAAGCGAGTTAAATTTTTAAATACAGTAATTACGGAGTTGGGATTGAAAGAGATAGAAGCTATTCACGGTCGCGCAGAGGATTTTGCAAAACCTGAACAGCTCCGTGAAAAGTTTGATTTATGTGTATCGCGTGCTGTTGCAAATCTTTCAATTTTATCTGAATATTGTTTGCCTTACGTAAAAGTCGATGGATATTTTATCTCTTATAAATCAGAAAAGATAAGCGATGAGATAAAAATGTCCGAAACTGCAATTCAAATTTTGGGTGGAGTAGTGTATGACCAAAAAGAATTTTCTTTGCCTAATTCTAATATTTATAGAAATTTATGCATGATTAAAAAAATCAGTCATACACCAAAAAAGTATCCACGCAAGGCGGGAATTCCCTCGAAGGAACCACTATAAGGTGTATATTTATGAATAATAGAGATATTTTATTGTTGCAGGAAACAGAACGAAAAAGAATTGCAGAGGAATTGCATGATACCACAGTTCAGGAGATGGTTCATTTGTCTCAGCAGTTAGAGTTGGTTCTATTATATTTAGAACAAGATTCAGTACAGGCAAGACTTGAAGTTATTAGTGCGCGACATCATATTAAAAATATTATTAGTGAAATGAGAGATACTGTCTATAATTTACGACCATATATTTTGGATGATATTGGTTGGGATGCTGCATGGGACCGATTAAAGAAAAAATTACTTGCACAACAATCGCAATTATCTGTTTCTTTTGATATCGATTGGATCGACCCTTCCGATGGATTGATTGCACTTTCTGTTTATCGTATTGTGTGTGAAGGATGTCAAAATATTGTAAAACATTCCAATGCCAAACAGATTGGTGTGTTTGTCAAAAATAATGAGCACTACATAAAAATTAAAATTTGTGATGATGGGGTAGGTTTTGAACAAAAATCCAGTACGAATCATTTTGGATTGCATTTTATGCATGAACGTGTGGCAGCTCTTTGCGGGAAAATGAAAATTGATTCAGATTCTTCTGGTACAGTGGTTCAGATTAAGATACCAGTGAGGAAAGGGAAGAACAAAGATGATTCGTGTAATGATTGTGGATGATCATAAAATGGTAAGAGAAGGTTTGGCAAAATTAATTGAGTTTGATAAAGAGATTGCAGTTGTGGAAGAAGCAGAGAGTGGAAAGGATTGTGTAGAAAAATTTAGAAGAGCAAAACCAGATTTAATTCTTTTGGATATTAATATGCCGGGTATGGACGGAATCGAAACACTAAAAGTATTAAATAATAGAAAAAATCGCCCCAAAATATTGATTCTTACAGTGCATAATGAGATTGAATATTTAATTAAGGTTTTGGATATGGGAGTGGAAGGATATATTTTAAAAGATTCAGGTGTGAGAGAATTAGTTCGCGCAATTCGTACTGTCTACCAAGGAGATCGATTTATACAGCCTAGTTTAATTCCATTACTTAATTCAAAATTGATTGCAAAAGATTTGGATCAAGAAAAGCTAAATGAACTTTCTAATAGAGAGCTGGAAGTATTAAAGTTAGTAGCAAAAGGTCTTTCCAATAAAGATATTGCGGCATATTTGTCAATCAGTGAACGCACTGTAAAGAATCATCTCTGTAGTGCTTTTCGCAAAATTGATTGTTATGACCGGACACAAGCAGCTGTTTTTTGTATTCGGAATGGAGTAGTTAGCGTACATGAGTGAAATAGATTTATGTATAATTGTGAAATAAATGTTTCATGTGAAACATTTATTTCACAATCACTTTTTATGCGCATGAACACGGAAAAAACTATGCAGCAAAAGCAGCTCGCTTCCGGCGCACAAGTAGACAAGTTTACTTCCCCTACTTGATTGATTTCCTTAAAAGAGATTTTTTCGTTTCTTTTTATCTATAACGAATCATTCTTTTTCTCTTATTATATTCACTTTATTAAAATTTTTCAAAGGTGTGTTGCATGGTATTTTTGCTGGGGTGCATAGACTATAAATAAAATTATAAAATTCTTGATAATTAATTATAATAATCTTTCATTATTTAAGAAAAGGTGGTGCGCTTGTCGTTGAAAAATATTAGTTATCTCTTTTGTAATATTAGTCAATTGCTTTTATTCCTATTTCAGACAGTTTCTTAAGATTTTCAAGCATATTATTTAATAATTCAGGGGAATGTCCTTCCCATTTAGTTACCTCTGCCACAATTTTTAGCGGTTGTTTTGAGCGATATGATTTCGTTGGATTTCCGGGGAATTTTTTATCTGTAAGATTTGTGTCGTCTTCAAAATCCCCTGTTGGCTCAACAACATATATTCTTTGTATACCATTTCCTTCTGCTAGTTCCGCTCCCCAAATTGCTGCGTCCAGAGTTCCCGCAAAGTAAACAAATTCAGATTTTCTATTATCATTATAGTTCTTTTTTTGTCCTGTAATTATTAAATCTCCTATTTTCAAATCCGCTTTTGTTCCATGAAAAAAAGAACCTGGACTAAATACTATTTGCTCACCCATATAATTTTCTCCTTTATAATTTCTGATTTATATACTTGATTATAAAAGATTTGTTTGCTATCCGCAAGATGTATTTATAGCCTTATTATGTGTTGGGTAACAGTTCAGCCATGCAAAATTGAATGTACAAAATGCTGTTGGGAGCTTGCTCACATAAGGCAATTTGTATATTCATTTTTATAGGGCGGACGCCCAACATGAAATAAGTTGTCGGAAGTTGCCTAAATAAATTGCCAGATTGTACAAAACGACAACTTATGAATGGGCATGGCTGAACTGTTACCTTGTAGCATCAAGTCATGTCAAAACTGCTCGTTGCAATATTTTATTAAACTTTGATTGATAGATGTCTATCGCTAAAATACATTCCTAATTTTTCTTAGTTCCCCAGTTAGAACCATACATAAACCAAAGAAAAAACGACTTTTTCCATGTCATACGATTTATATAAAATCCTTCTCCAAATCAGAGATTCCATTTCAAAGGGGAGAGGAATTTCTAATTGACCGTTGTAGTAGTATATGTAGAAAAAAATAGTGTATTCCATTACAGAATACACTATTTTCGCTTTATTGCTTTATACTAACAACAATCTCCTTTTTTACCCGGGAACCGTCGTTGGCGGTTATTGTAATAATTACATCTTCCGTTCCTCTCTTTTTTGCGGTAAGTTTCCCGGAAGCACTTACCGATACTAGTTTAGAATTGCTGCTCTTATAAGTCAGTTTCTTATTGGTAGCTGTAATTGGGTGAATCACCAATTTATCCGAGAGCTGCAATGTCTTTTTGTTCTTAACACTCCTTACAAACAAGGTAATAATCTCTCGACCTTCTTTATCTGTTGATTCCCAAATATCCTTTGTTACGTCAATACTTTTGATCATTTTCCCTACATATAAAGTAACCTTGCCTGATTTCTTACTCCCATCTGCCGCTGTTGCAGTAATGGTAACTTTCCCATTAGTGTGCCCAGTCACTGTACAACTTCCATCATAATTTGGCGTTACTTCCGCAATATTTGAATTGCTGGATTTCCAGGTTACTTGCTTGCTGACACCATACTGGTCGAAATAACTACTTTTGCTCTCAATATCAGCTTTTAATGTAATCTTTGCATCATTTGTGTCAATATCAATGCCGACAATTGACGCATATTCCAGATTGACATTATCTTTTTGCTCTACAATCTGTACTTTTGTTGCAGGTGCCACAAAATGAATCCGAAACTCACAGACTGCTGTGCCACCATCCGCCGCAATTGCTCTTACAATCACATTATTGTCGCTGCTTGTGTCATAATCTCCACTGCCAAATGGTTTCTTTACTGTCACCTTACCACTTTTATTTACAGATACTAGACTTTTGTCGTCACTTTCCCATGTTACTTTTTTTGTTGTCGCTGCCAATGGTTTAAATGCTAGTTTTAACTGAACAGACTTCTTATAGCCCACATAGATATCCTGAATGCCATCTGCAGGTTCAATTTTTGTAATCTGCTTTGTGACTGTTAGGGTAACCTTCGCCTTTTTGCCGCTGCCATCTGTCGCGGTCGCAGTAATTACTGCTGTTCCGTTTTTCTTAATCTCGACCTTACCATTTTCATCCACTGTAGCAACCGCTGTCTTATTGGATTTCCAAGTTACTCTTTCATCGTAGGAAGCACCCACTACCGATGCGTAAAACTTAATATTATTATTCCATGTCTTGCCATTATCTAGTGTATACCCTCTAATTAAATCCACGCCAACCTTTTTATCCTTTATTGATACCCCATTTGCCAAAATATCTACACTTGAAACTGCTGGACATACTTCAACATAATAAATGCCTGTTTTTTCGCTTCCTTTTTTTGAAGTTGCTGTAATTGTCACTGTTCCTTCTACATTCTTTTTTCCAGTAACTCTTCCTTTGGAATCTACCGTGGCAAGTGATGGGTCAGAGGTTGACCATGTTACAGCGACACCACCTTCTGTAGCAAGCTGTATCTTTTTCCCATTTGCAACCTGTCTTGGTCCCGTAATTGTCACGTCAGGATCCGTGTCTGTCACAGTCAATGTATAAGAGTCTTGTTTCTTAGAGCCATCTGTTGTTCTTGCTGTGATTGTTACTTTTCCTTCTTTTTTAATTTGGATAATTGCCTCACTATATCCATAGTTATTTTGAATGGAATAAACTTCTGCAATGGATTTGTTTGATGTCAACCACTCTACTTCTTTGCGATAATCACCTTGTTGATTGGAGCCGCCGCTAAGCTGTGCAACAAAAGGTACCCTACGATTACTATTTATTCGTTGAATATCAATTTCCGAACTTTTCTTGGAATTTGTATAACTGCCATTAAACTCTGTAATCTCTATTTGATCACTCTTACCCATCACATAGACAATGTGTTCTGCATACTTTCCACTTCCATCGGCGGCTTCCGCTCGAATCTTTGCAGTTGCTTCTCCCGTACTGTTAACCGCTGTTACATAACCATTGCTATCTACAACAACTGCCCTTTTATCGCTGCTTGTCCATATTACATTTTTGTTTGCCGCATCAATATCAGTCACTTCTGCATGTAACTGAATCGACTGTCCTGCTCCTACATAATGGCTTCCAGTAATTGAGACATTTCTTACAAGTGTATTAACATTGACGGTTGTTTTTGCAGTTTTGTTGCTGCCATCTGTTGTGGTTGCTGTAATAATTGCTCTACCAAGTGCTTTTGCTGTAATTGTGCCTTTTTCATCAACTGTGGCAATCTTTTCATTGCTGGATTGCCATGAAACAACCTGACTTGCTTCTTTGGGAAGAATCCTTGCTGACAGTGTGTATGTCTCCATTCCTGCATCAAGGTCAATTCCTACCACTTTGTCTGTAACAATGACATCATCTTCCAGATTGGTATTTCCATCTGGTATCATAATATCAAAATCTGTTACTGGTTCTGTAACTCTTATCGCAAATGTTTGAGAAGCACCACCACCATCTGCTGCCGTAGCGATAATACCTGCAAAACCGTTCTTAATTCCCTTTACCTCTCCGGTACTTCTATTTACTGTTGCTATTGATGTGTCATCTGATTCCCAATAGACTGCCTTATTTTCTGCTGATTTTGGAAAAACTTCCGCTTTTAGTTTGATTGTTCCGCCTTTTGTCACTTTGCTGCTACCTATAATGTTAATAGAAGATACAAGCGAGGAAACATTTATGGTAACAGATGCCGTAATACCACTTCCGTCTGCTGCCGTGGCAATAATTGTAGTTTTTCCGTATCCATTTACGGTCACTGTACAGCTCCCATCCTTATGGTCTTCTACTGTAGCCACTTTTGTGTTTGCCGATTTCCATAAAACAATTTGGGAAGCATCATCTGGTTTATTTTTTACACACAATGTTACTGTTTTGCTGTCCGTTTCAGGGTTTACACCAATGGTTTCCCCATTAATTGGGCGCTTCATATCTTTTGCATTATAGATTTCAATCGATTCTACCCTAGGAATAATAATAAATTCCATCTCATAAGAAGCTTCACCACCATCCATAGAAGTTGCTTTTACAATCACTTTTGTTTCGCTTCCCACATCCTTTGCGGTAATTATCCTTTTTTCCGCATCAATCTCAATGCAATTTTTGGGACTCATTTCCCACTTTAATCCCTCGTCAGTAGCATCCGTCGGCGTAAACTTAGGCACCAATCTTACACTGCATCCACTGGTCAACAGCACCCTACCCTGAGAATCCAACACGACAGGGGTATTTGTATCTATTGCTTTTGGTTCCAATACAAATGATTGTACAATTCGTTTTGTTCTAACCGTTAGTTTCCCCGTCTTATTGCTTCCATCTTTTGTCAGTGCTGTAACCTCTGCTGTTCCACTAATATTTCCAGTCACAACGCCAATTTCTTTGTCCTTAAATTGAATAACCGAAGAATTATTGGATTCCCATGTTACCTTTTGACTTGCATTGCTTGGTGATACAACAGCGCTCAATTTCTCCACAGGCTGTTTTAGTTTCTTTGTGCCGACAGCAATAAATTTCTTTGTTACCAAATCATAAATCGCAGTTTTGTCTGTGACATCTTCTTCACCCAATTTTACTTTTACACCAGTTGCCAGAGGCAAAACTGTGACATCAACACTCTTTGAAGATTGCGTATCCCCATCACTTACAGTAAATTTAACTTTAACAGGACTTCCTGATGGTGTTGGCTTAAGCCCCATCACTTCTACCTTAGGATTACCCAATGTATTTACCTTTGGGGTAATCTTAACATACTCACTATTTCCAGGTCCCCACTGAATTTCCGCATTATCCGAAAAGCCTTTTGTCACTGCCTCTAATGTAACAACTTCTTTAACCGCAATATCCAAATTTTCTAGTTCAGCGCCATCTTCAACTCTCCTAATATGAATAATATTATCTTTATTAGTAACTGTGACCGCTAACTTTAACGTCTTTGACAAGGAATTATCTTTTAATCTTCCCGTAATCGTTGCACGCCCCGGTGCCTCTGCCCGAATGACGCCTTTTTCATCAACGGTAACAGCAGAAGTATTATCAGAATCCCACACCATTTCTGCATTCTCTGCTTTCTCTGGGATAAAGTGCACTTTTATAGGATATTCTTCTCCTCTTATCAACTCAATACTGGTCTGGAGCAATTCCATGTCTTCCACAACTGTTACGCTCTTCCATTTTGCATATAAAATTAATGGTGCTTTAATTGTATTTGTAAAACTGTACGAATTGTTTAACCCAGCATCGGTACACCACCCCTGAAATTCCGCATAATCCTTTGTTGGATCTTCCGGCCTGTTCACAGAACTATCTTGCGTTACCAGCTCAAAATAAGAACTTTCTGAACAGCCACCGTTTAACTCATAAACAACCGGATACTGATAACGCGGTTCTGTTTGTCCATTCAATATAGGATATCCGTCATTTATGGAACTACCACTGTCTAAGGAAAAGCTATTCCCAAGAATTGTGAGTACATCTCGCGATCTTAGTTCACTGGTCGTCTTTGCCATCTCTGCATCTGAAACACCGCCATTTTCTCTGTAAAACGCAATACTATTCTCGTTGCCGACATAAAGGCAGTTTGTATAGGAAGTGTCTTCCTCCTTGCCAAAGAATCCCACAAGCATTGCTGCGTAAGAAGCTTCTTCACCAACAACATTTCCTGCGTTGTAGCAATTTGAGATAGAACCTTTATAGATAATTCCTGCAACCCCACCAAGATACTGTGATGTGTTCGTGGCACGAATACTTCCTGTATTATAACAATTTTCAATCTGAACTCTATAACCTTCTCCTGTACTTCCTAAAATACCACCAATTCCTATTGATTTTACAGTCCTGCCACTACCATTAATGCTTCCCTGATTATAACATTCACTGATGCTGTACTCCCGAGTTCCATTGTATAATCCTACAATACCACCGACATTTGCCAAACCAGTTACAGAACCAATATTTCCACATCTTGTAATTGCTCCAGATGTCGTTGCCGCAATCCCACCGATGTTTTTTGCTTCTCCATTAATTGCTGCATAATTATAACTATCACTAATTGTCCCTAACTTATTCTGTGCAACAATACCGCCTGCTTCTCCAATTTCCTGCGAATTATTTTTCTGTCGCACTGTGCCATAATTTATACAGTCTACAACTTCACCTTCATTCATGCCAGCAATCCCTGCAACGATATATGCACCTTCTACGCTCATATAGTTCGCGCAATCTTTAATGCTATTTGATTCTCTTGAAGTATTCGTCGCAGCAATTCCAGCAACAACCGCCGCCTTGGTATTTATGCTGCCTGTCGCATAACAACTTTGAATTATCCCATTGTTTCTACCAGCGATACCACCAATATCTTTCTCTGCATCCGCAGTATTTGCTGTTGCTGTTATTCTTCCCGCAAAAATACAGTTTTCAATATTTCCTTCGTTTACTCCAGCAATTCCACCAGTAAAGTCCATCTCACTTGTGGCTTCCAAGTTCCCAGTAACCACACAGTTTGTAATCAAGCCATCATTGCGGCCAGCAATCACACCTGCAGAACGTTCCCCTGTCAATGACGCATTGCTAATATGTAAATTTTTAACAACCGCCCCTGATTGAATGACTGGAAAAAGACCTTGATCGACTTTTAAATTCTGAATAGAATACCCGTTTCCATCAAATGTACCAGCAAACCTGTCTCCAAAATATGCAATCTCTGATTTCATATCAATATTGCATGCCAATGTTACAGTACAGCCATCATAGTCAAGCCTTCCAGAAAGAAACCCCAAAAACTGATCTCTGTTCTCAATTTTATATTGACCAGACGAAACTTCTACAGGGTCTTGAACTGTAGAATAAGTTCTTGAAAATACTGAATCAAACGATGCTATACTCTTTCTTGACTTAACAGTATGTACAGATGCATCAACTTCTGGAATAGGTACTGAAGTTTGCTCTTCCGCTGTTTCCGTCGCGACTGTTTCAAGTTCTAATGTTTCGACTTCTGTGGTTTCTAACTCTGTACTATCTTCCGTTTCTGTCTCCGTGGTTTCTTCTGTTTCTATTGTATTTGTTTCATCCTCTGTCTCTGTGGTTCCTACACTTGATGTCTCTGTACTATTTTCTGTTTCTGTCTCCGTAGACGCATCACTTTCTATACTGTCTTCGGTTTCCGTTTCTGTCGGCTTCGTGCTCGTCGATTCTGTGCTGCTTTCCGTTTCCGTTTCTGTCGGCTTTGCGCTCGTCGATTCTGTACTGCCTTCCGTCTCCGTTTCTGTGGTTCCTGCACTTGTCGTTTCAACATCACTCTCTGTCTCTGCACTTGATGTCTCAGTGCTGCTTTGCGTTTCTACCTCTGTAGACTCCGCACTCTCAGTTTTGGTCTCATGGTCTGATTCTTGTTCTATCTCAGATTCTTCTGCACTTTCTTCAGCATCCATATCTTCTTCTTTGTTATCTTCTGTTTGATTCTCTCTGTGTTCAACTGTACTCCCCTCCTGCTGTGTCGGGGATGCTTCTTCTGTGGTCACCTGTGTCTCATAACCATTTATTTCAGCTGCGTAAGCTGTTTCTGTCTGTGGTAGTTCTGTCGTAATCAAAGCAGCCGACAATATAACCGCAGCTACTTTTCTGATTCGTTGAAACCCCTTGTACTGCATTTTATTCCTCCTCATTGCATTTCCAAATCCCATTTACCAAACTTTTCCTTGTTTATTCTATAATATTTTTTCTTGTTTTTCCATAAATTTCACAGAAATTTTACAAATCTAAATAACAATTTACACCGTTCTACCTACGAATTGCAGATTGCCAAAATCCTTCAAAAATGCTATTCTATCTTTATTAAGCAGAATAATTAAATTATTCCTTTTGTTAAAAAACGAATTATGGAGAAAAATATGAAAACGAAAAGCAAATCCTATGTATTATTTCTTCTGTCGACCATGCTATTGTCTGGATGTCAGCAAAAAACTGCTGTCTCTATGACGCAACCGACTAATTCGACACCAGTTTCCGACACCGTTAATCTAACTGTCTGGGGTGCAGAGGAAGACGAAGAACTACTTCGCCAAATTTTTAATGAATTTGAAGAAGAATATCGTGGACAGGCAGATTTTGTAATCACTTATCAACCGCAAAGCGAAAGTCATTGTACGGATGCCTTGATGGCAGATTTAGAAAATGGTGCTGACGTCTTTGCATTTGCTGATGATCAGTTAAATGTTCTTGTTGCCGCAGGCGCATTGGACCCCGTCGAAGATGCAACTTTAGTAAGAGACTCAAATATTCCAGAGTCCGTCGTTGCCGCCTCCGTAAATGATACTATCTATGCACTGCCACTGACAGCAGACAACGGATACTTTTTATATTATAATAAGGACTATTTCTCCAATGAGGATATCCAATCGCTTGATCGGATACTTGATATTTGCGCAGAACATAACTGTCACTTCTCAATGGATTGGTCTTCTGGGTGGTATATATATTCCTTGTTTGGCAATACAGGACTTACCGTTGGATTAAATGATGATGGCATTACAAATTATTGTGATTGGAATGCCGTGGAGGGTAATATAAAGGGAATTGATGTGGCTCAATCTATGACTGCGATTGCTCAACATCCTGGTTTTGTCAGCACAGATGATGCTGGCTTCTTAGAAGGGGTTCAAAATGGTTCAATTATCGCTGGCGTCAATGGCGTATGGAACGCTGTCGCTATAGAAAAAATCTGGGGCAATCACTTTGGCGCCGCAAAACTTCCTTCCTATACTTGTGGTGGCCAACAAGTACAGATGGCTTCTTTTTCTGGCTATAAACTAATTGGTGTAAACGCTTACTCAAAACAAAGAAAATGGGCTTCCAAATTAGCTGCATGGATTACGAACGAAGAAAATCAAAAATTACGTTTTCAAATGCGCGGTCAAGGACCTTCTAACTGCAATGCGGCTGCCTCAAAAGAAGTACAAAATTCCCCAGCAATCGCCGCACTTTTAGAACAATCCGAATTTTCATACTTACAACGTATCGGGGGAAAATTTTGGGAACCAGTCACCAAGTTTACCACCGAAATTTTATCTGGGAATCCATCCGGGAAAAATCTACAGGAGCTACTTGACCAAATGGTTACCGGAATCACTGCTCCATAGCAATAAAATCAGAAAATTTAAGAGACCATCCATATGAAAAAAAGGAGAATTCGTCGTCATGAAAACAATCAGTTTAAAGCATCGGTTAATTCTGCCGATTGCTCTTTTAGGCATTGTAGCACTTTTGTCGAATATTATCTCAATTGTCAACATTCGCAATGTAAATGCAAGTGCATCTAATATCGCTGACAATTACATGGACGGCAAAAGTCATCTGGCAGAAATCTGCCAGTCTGCTATGGATATCCACAAAATGGCTTTGAGCCATATCGTTGCCACAGACTACAATACCATGACCACTCTTGTTCAACAAATTAAAACAGAGGAAGCACGCCTAGACAACTTACTTGCACAATATCAGAAATATGTAATACCTTCTGATCAGAAGTCTTATCAGTCACTCCTTTCCGATTATGACGCTTTCAAACATGCGCTTGTCCACTTGACTTGTGCGAGTGCTAGCCGCAAAACACAATATGCTTACATGCTTGCAAACGGTGATGTGGCAACTTTTGCACAAGCCATAAATAACGACATCGATGTCCTAAACAATTCCATTCGTGAACAGACCACCACAGCACGCGAACAGCTTGCCTCTGTATATTTAATGTCATTGATTGTAGGAGTCGCAGCGGCATCCGCTTGCATTTTATTGGTATTTGCTGACCTAAAATTAATTACCAAATATGTTGTTCTTCCTGTCAAAAGTATTTTACAGACAATTCAAGAAAGCTCTGGTCGTATCAATACTATGACAAACGAAGTGCTAAAAAGAACGCGCGCCTCAAAAAGAAATGCGGGCGATTTATCCCTACTTGCCGAAGCATTGTCATCCGCTTTTCAGGAAGTAGCTGGCAATGTATCTGCCATCAACAGCAATGCAGAAGATGTTCGGTTAGATGTCCACAATATCGCAGAGGAATGTAATACACTCAGCAATTATACCATTCAAATGAATGCGCGCGCAGATGCAATGCAACTCTCTGCACAATCCAATGCAAAAATTACAGATACAAAAGTTAAAGAACTTCTGTACACTCTAAATGATGCCATAGAAAAAAGTAACAGTGTTGACCGAATTAAAACTTTAACAGGAGAAATTCTTGCAATCGCACAACAAACACAGCTAATTGCATTAAATGCCTCCGTGGAAGCTGCTCACGCCGGAACTGCCGGCAGAGGATTTGCGATTGTCGCTGAAGAAGTACGGGATTTAGCAAATTCTAGTCAAGAAACCGCAAGCCGCATTCAAGAAATGAACACTATAGTCACCACCGCAGTACATAATCTCTCAGAAAGCGCACAACATCTAGTCGATTATATGAGCCAATCTGTTCTGACAGAATTCCAGTCATTTGTCGCATCTGGCAGCCAATATAAGGAAGACGCTGCCTATATCCACCAGGCAATGGATAGTTTTCACGAGAGAACGGAATGTCTAAAGCACTCCATGTCTGATATTGCAAACGCTATCAACACAATCACAAACGCTGTCAATGACAGTGCAAATGGCATTGTTGGAGTCGCGGATAATACTAGAAGTCTTGCCAATGATATGGAAGATATCACCAAACAAATGGACGACAATCAAGAGATTATCACAGATCTTAATCGAGAAACAGCTGTGTTCGACAACTTGTATTGACATGCGTCTATACGATTGTTAAAATAGAAGCTAAGTGGATTTTTGTTACTGTTCAAATCTGTTTTCCTTTGATGAAGAATGAGCAGCAACGAATTTTATTATAGTGCACATACCGATTCAAAATATTGATCTTTGGGGAGGAAATGATATGTATCATTGCCATATTAACTTCTTTTTTCTGGGAAAACAGCGCAAAATATTTAAACTAATCGAGGAGATATCCCCGCTTGAACATTTTACGCACGAATATTTTGAGAGCAAAACGCCTTATGAAACAATGGTTTCTAAAGCTGATGTCATCATTGCCAACCTTCATGATATGGATGCTGCTGCAACGATACAAATGCTGTTATCGGAAAAAAGACCAACTACAGAACTGATTATTCTGGCTGACAAGGAACAAATTGCCTGTCTGGCAGGAATGATTGGGTGTTTGACAGAACTTTATGATATTTGGACACTGCCACTGTCCAATGAGGAACTTACCTTTCGTTTTACAAAATGGCAACAAGACTACAAAATGCAAAAAGATTATTGGCAATGTAACCAATATTTAGAGTCCGCCATTAACAGTGTCCCAAATCTAATCTGGTATAAGACAAAAGATGGTATTCACGAAAAAGTGAATGATAGTTTCTGCAAGACAGTTAACAAAACAAAAGCCCAAGTGGAAGGTCAAGGACACGCCTATATATGGGATGTCGAACAAGATGATCCAGCATGTATTGAGTCCGAACATGAAGTTATGACACGAAGGGAGACTTGTATCTCTGAAGAAACTGTGCAAACCAGCACAGGAGCAAGATTGCTTACAACCTACAAATCTCCGTTGTATGATCTGGATGGCAGTGTGATGGGAACTGTTGGCATTGGCATCGATATCACACAAGAAAACGAATACAAGCAACAGTTGATTGCGAAAACCAAAACTTTAGAAACTATTTTTATGACAATGGATTGTGGAATTGTGTGTCATACTGTTGATGGTTCTAAAATTATTAGCATTAATGGAGCTGCTCTTAAAATCCTAGGCTATGAATCACAAGAAGAAATGATTGCCGCTGGATTTGATTTGATAGCTTCTTCTGTCTTGGACGAAGACAGAGAACTTCTCCGAGAAGGAATCCTCTCTTTACAAGAAATAGGTGATAGCATTAATGTTGCATACCGTGTTCGGCATAATAACGGCGAATTATTACATATTATGGGAAATATCAAACTGATAGAAGAAAACGGAGAATTATTCTATCAACGATTTTTATTAGATTGTACTACGCAAAGATTGTACGAAGAACAAAAACGCAAGCAGGAAGAACAACGCCAGATGGAGTTAATTCACGCATTAAGTATTGACTATAACCTTGTGTGCTTCTTTGATTTAGATACTGGTTTTGGAAAAGCGCTTCGGATTAATGATTGCCCGTATAAAATACTAGACGAACTCTTTGACGGCGAACTTGTTATGGAAAAACACTTTGACAGTTACATCGACCGATGTATCTATGAAGAAGATCAAGAATTACTTCGTCAAGCGCTCTCCCGCGAAAATCTAATGAAAAAACTTGCAGAGAGAAAAGTGTACTCTGTCAACTATCGCACTATTTGTTATGGTGAAATGCGTTATTTTCAAATGAAAGCCGTATGCGCCGGAGACTGGAGCCAAAATTGTGGCATTGTTCTCGGTTTTCATAGCATTGATGAAGAAATTCGCAATGAAATGGAAAAGACAACCATTTTGGAAGATGCACTGCAGCAAGCGAACCGCGCTAATAAGGCAAAAAGCGTATTTCTTTCCAATATGTCTCATGATATCCGCACCCCAATGAACGCGATTATCGGTTTTACTACATTGGCGCTTAGTCGTATCGAACATGTCGATCAGGTTGAGGGATATCTCAAGAAGATTATGACCTCTGGAAACCATTTGTTGAACTTAATCAACAATGTGCTTGATATGAGTCATATTGAAAGTGGCAAAATGCAATTATCCGAACAACTCTGTTCGCTTCCCGAAATTTTACATGGATTGCGCAATATCATCCAAGCAGATATCCACTCCAAACAGCTTGAATTATATATGGATGCGATTGATGTACAAAATGAGAGAATTTACTGTGACCGATTGCGCCTAAATCAAGTATTGTTAAATCTTCTCAACAATGCTATTAAATACACAACTGCAGGTGGCATCGTTAGCATTAAGGTTACGGAACGGCCAAGTGCCAAAGAAGGATATGCCAACTACGAATTTCAAATCAAAGATACTGGTATTGGTATGAGTGAAGACTTTGTAAACCATATTTTTGAACCATTTGAGCGGGAACGCAACTCTACTATCAGTGGTATTCAAGGAACAGGGCTTGGCATGGCAATCACAAAAAATATTGTAAATATGATGAATGGCTCCATAAGTGTGACAAGCAAACAAAATGTCGGATCAGAATTTACAGTCTCTTTCACCTTCCGCACTAGCTTAGAAAAGAAAGAGTCGCCTCTAATCCCTGAATTACAAGGCTGTAGAGCACTTGTAGTCGATGACGACTTCAACACTTGCGACAGTGTTTCTTATATGCTCCAACAAATTGGAATGCGCGCAGAATGGACCCTCTCTGGAAAAGAAGCTGTCCTGCGCACTCATCAAGCAGTGATGCGAGAAGATTATTACGCGGTCTATATTATTGACTGGTTGCTACCTGATATGAACGGAATTGAAGTCGCACGCAGAATTCAGAAGGAAACTGGAGGAAATGTACCAATTATTGTTCTAACTGCATACAATTGGGAAGATATTGAAGATGAGGCAAAAGAAGCCGGAGTCACAGCTTTTTGTAGTAAACCACTATTTCTGTCAGAGCTTCGAGAATGTCTACACTCCATCAAAGCCACAGAAGAAGGAAACGATTCCGATACGGATAAAATGGCATCTACATTTCATGCTGAACGCCTTTTACTAGTAGAGGACAATGAACTAAATCAGGAAATTGCCACTGAAATTTTGCAAGAAGCTGGATTTACTGTTGAAGTTGCTGGAAACGGGCAGATTGCTGTCGAAATGTTAGAAAAATCAACCCCTGGTTATTATCAGCTTATCCTAATGGATGTTCAGATGCCTGTCATGAACGGCTATGAAGCAACCCGAGCAATCCGTAAACTAAAGAACACTCAGCTTGCATCGATTCCCATCCTTGCTATGACTGCCAACGCCTTTGAGGAGGATAAGCAGGAAGCACTAAGAAGTGGCATGAATGGGCATATCGCTAAACCGATTCATATCGAAAATCTAATGAGTGCATTGCAGCGTGTATTACATTAATTTTTATATTTATTTTGAAAACATATCGGAACTATTTTTTTAATTCAAAAAAATAGTTCCGATATTTTACTGTTTTGATTTAATCTTTATCATTTTTTAAACAGTAAGACTTATTATTGCGTATAATAAACCGCCTGTGTATTATAAAGTTCATAATATCTACCCTGCTTTTTTAAAAGTGTCTCGTGATTTCCCTCCTCCAAAATCTGCCCACCATCAAGCACAATAATTCGGTCACAAAATCTACAGCTACTCATACGATGCGAGATATAAATCGCAGTTTTGTCTTGAATTAATCGATTAAAATTCTCATAGATTTCTGCCTCTGCAAGTGGGTCAAGCGCTGCTGCTGGCTCATCCAATATAATAAATGGTGCATTTTTATACAAAGCTCTTGCAATCGCAATCTTTTGTGCTTCCCCGCCAGAGAGCAAAATTCCCTGTCCATTCTCATGTCCTAACAATGTCTTTTCTTTCTGTGGCATCTCTTGCACACGTTCCCACATACCAGCAAGCTTTAGCGCACACTGTAGCTTTTGGTTGTCAACTTCTTCTCCAGAAGCGACATTCTCCTCCAAAGGAAAATGATACAACTGAAAATCCTGAAAGACCACAGAAAAAATCCGAACATATTCTTCGTAATCATATTTTGCAATATTGATACCATTTAGTCGTATCTCCCCTTCTGTCGGCTCATATAAACGACACAACAACTTGATTAGTGTCGTCTTTCCCGCACCATTTAGCCCTACAAGGGCAAGCTTCTCCCCTATATAAAATGTTATTGACACATCCTTCAAGATATTTTGTGTTGTTCCCGGATAATGAAAACTGACATGCGATAATTCCAACAAATAGCGATTGTCATCACGCTTCTCGATTGGTAATGTGCCATCGTAGTGCATATTAGGACGTATAATAAACTCCTCATAAGTGCCTAGATATCCATTCATATAGTTGATATCCTGATATTTTGCAAGCAATCTCTGAACTCCAGAAACCATAGCAATTACTGCTCCGGCATACATGGTTACTTCTCCAATCGTAATACTTCCCGCCAGTGCTTTCACCGCAATACAAAAGTATGTAATTGCTGCAAACATTTGTACTGCAAATGCCGGTATCGCTTGACATTTTCCGCTATAGTCTCCACCTTTTGTATAGATTTTTCCTACAGTACGTATCCACTCCATCTTTTTTAACAGGTATGTTTTTAATCCAAAAAGTCGAATATCCTTAATATAACTCTCCTTGGCAATCAGATTTAAAAGATATGCAGACAAAGTGTTTACACGCTCATTTTCCAGCTCTGTCTGAACGCGAAATTCCCCATCCTTTTTTGCAAAATAATTGCTCAATATTAACACTGTTACAAATGCAAAAAGCATAAATGCATACATCAATAAGGAAACAGCTATATTCTCTTTTGTATTATCTAGTCGAGTAAAAAGTAATATCATAAAACCACTTGCAATAACAATTCCGGCAAGCTCCTGAAAAAATCCATATATTTCTGAAAGCTGACGCCTAACACCACCCATTCCCTGCTCTCCGGCACGCACTCTACGAAATGCCGCCAATGTCTCTTTCTGGTCAAGCATCTCATACTCCATAGAAAACGCTTTTTGTGCGAGCCGTTTCTTAATTTCATACTCGCACGGCTCACAATAATGATGAACAATCCTATCACAGCCCTTTGACACAAGTTTTAAAACAAGTGCAGTGAACACCATCCACAATACAAGTCCGATTGCTAAATCATACTCAGCAAACACAAGATTATCTAAAATTTTGGCATAGAAAATATTGTTTATATAGGGCACCGATGCTGTCATTATGGCCCCTAAAATAAGCGCTACTTTTATTGTCCAATACCCTTTTGTCTGAAAAATAATATAGTGCCACATCTCTTTGATTGTCATATTTTCTTTTTTCATTTTAATCCCCCCATGCCGCCTTTTGGCGGCTCAAATAGACTGTGTG
>BLMC01000061.1 GCA_011959805.1 Lachnospiraceae bacterium
CAGTCACCATATCTTTTGCATAGTTTTCTTTGAGTTCAAAGAATATATTATTGTCTGCAATTGTAGAAAGTGCAATCGAAGTATCACCCACACAATTTTCAAGTCCGTCACAAATCCTGTTTAGATCGTCTGTACATTCCTCATAAGAAGCATCGTCCTCATTGTTACCTGGAAGCATAGATACCAGTTCCCTAATCTTTGCATAGATTGTGTTTTCATCTGAAACAACATCCACAATGCCGCTCTCTTTGCTCTGGAAATCAGCTGTAGAAGAATCACATTTCGCAATATTATTTCCTTCCAGCGCATTGGGAGAATTAACAAATAATTTCGCTTTTGAATTCTCCATAAATGTAAAATCTGTCAGTGTAGGAATCAGCGCAAGACCGCCTCCACAACTACCAAAAATTGCGGTAATCTGAGGAATCACACCTGACGCAAGCGTCTGTTTTAGATAAATCTCCCCAAAAGCATTGAGTGCGTCTGTTGCCTCTTGAAGTCTAAGACCTGCCGAATCGATTAAACCGATCACAGGTGCCCCTGTCTTCATCGCAAGATTGTAGAGGTTCGTGATTTTTCTGGCATGCATTTCACCTACGGACCCGTTTAACACGGATGCATCTTGGCTGTATACATACACAAGATTGCTATTGATTACTCCATATCCGGTAACAACACCGTCCGAAGGAGTCTCGGTCTGTTTCAGATTGAAATCCGTCGCTCTTGCTGTGACAAGGGCACCGATTTCAACGAAACTGTTTTCATCAAGCAAAGATTCAATTCTTTTACTTGCCAAACTTGAAGTAGTACTCATTTTGTGACCTCCATTTTTATATTTGTAATTTTAAAAAATAACATTGTTGCGCAACTAAAATTGCGTCTATTTTAGTATAACATATATTATTCTAATCGCCTAGTAAAATTTTTGTTTTTTCCACATCTTTTTCGAGAAGATTTTCTCCTTGTATTATCCATTTTCGGAGCACTTTGTGCAGACACCACTTCAAATCAATCGGCTGAATTTCCCCTGTCGTTATCAGATTGATTCGTTTCCATTCTTCATTGCCAACAATATAACTAATATGTCCGATTTGTTGTCCTTTTGCGACTGGTGCTGTCAGTCCTTTCACTTTCTGTAGTGTAACAGTTACTTTCTCATCCTCGCGCATAAGAAGTCCCTCTTCTCCAGATGTATCTGTTGCAATCTTTATTGGAAGTGATATCTTTTCGCCAATTCTACTGCTCTGTCCATTGCTTACAACAATATCTTTTAATGCCTCAGCAGGAAGTTCCACCTCATCGAAACTGCGATAGTTATAATGTTCTAATCCATACTCCATAAGTGCTCTAGTATCACTCCATTTATAGGTCTTATGATTCGGCCATCCACACGCTAACAACGCCACAACAAAGGTTTTTCCATCTCGTCTTAAAGCCCCCACATAACAATATCCAGCCTTTGCAGTAAATCCAGTCTTGCCGGATAATGCTCCGGACATCATACTCAAAAATGCATTGTGATTGACACAAGAAAAACTTCTACTGCCTGACACATCAGTAAAAGTATGATTCGGTGTTCTTGTGATTTCTAAAAATTTCTCTTTCTGCGGAGATTTTGTAATACAATACGACATAACAAGTGCTAAATCTCTCGCTGTTGTTGAATGAAACTTTTCCCCTTGTACAGCGTCAAGTCCATTGGGGGTGATATAATATGTATTTTTGCAACCAATCTCTTGTGCCTTTTGATTCATAAGCGCTGCAAACTGTTCCACACTGCCGCCCACATGTTCTGCAATCGCAACCGCCGAATCATTATGAGATTCTAACATTAGAGAAAGGGTCAAATCTTTCAATCGATATTTCTCTCCATTTCTTATGCCAAGATGTACTGGAGGCATAGATGCCGCATAAGTAGAAACTGTCACTATATCTTCCAGATTAGCATTTTCTAGTGTGACAATCAATGTCATAATCTTTGTAGTGCTCGCCATAGCAAGCTGTTCATCACCGCAGCGTTCATATAACACACGACCAGAATCAGCGTCCATCAGCACAGCGGCTTTTGCATATAGCCTAAGTGTTTTTTCATCTGCTTTTGCATAAATTGTCGACTGCAAAAGCATTCCTATGATTAAAATAATGGAGAGGAGAAAAGCCTTTTTATGTTTTAGTGCACTTTTCATATTATATCAATTCCTTTTCAAAGGTTCCTTAAAAATATATGTATTAGCCTATGCAAATTATCCCTTTCAAAGACCACTTCCTATATTTTCTCAAAAGCTTTTTTGTCTATATACAATCTGCTTTTGCTTATATTTATTTTGGACATTCTTTTGTATCACACGAACTTTCATCTGCCTGCTTTTGTGGGTCTACAAATCAGGATGCTGAAATCTTTGATTTCACACGAACAACCTTTCTTTTGACCAGTCTGTACAATATAAAAAGTGCTGTAAAAATACAACACTCTCAAACAATATATTTTAATTTTAAATATCCTTCTAAAGCAATATGGTAATTCTATGACACTCTTCCATAACAGCATCATAAATTTCCTGCGCACCTTCCAACTTGTCACAACGCAATATTTCCACCAATGTGTTCAGCTTTTCATAAATCTTATCAAGGCCAAGATTGGAAGCCATTCCTTTTAATCCATGTGCATATGCAAAAGCATTTTGTGTCTCTTTTGCCTCAATTGCTTCTCTTAACCTCACAAAATCAGGGTCCGAAAAAAATTCTGTCAAAAATTTTTTGTAAGCCTCCTCATTTCCTCTCATTATCAAAAGTGCTCTCTTTACATTGACTTCCCTCTCTTCAAGCATTTCCCACAAGGACATTTCACGCAACATAATTCTCCCCCTCTATCTCCTTTTTTTCATGCTCATATTTCCACTTTGAGTTTCGATTTTGATGAAGCTTCCTCCTCTGCCTGTTTTCTGAAATCCTCTATCTGTTCCGGTTTTATAATCGGAAGATCTATAATTGAATTCACGCCAAACGTTCTTAGAAATTCCTCTGTTGTTCCAAAAAGCAAAGGTCGTCCTGGCGCGTCAAGCCGCCCAAGCTCCTGTATTAAATTTAGCTCTAGCAGTTTATTAATTGCATGTTCACTGCTAACTCCGCGTATTTTTTCTATCTCAATCCTGGTCACTGGCTGTTTATATGCAATTATTGAAAGCGTCTCCAACAGCGTGTCTGACAGGACATATTTGCGCGGTGCTTTTGCCACCTTAATTAGATATTCGTATAGCTCTGGTTTCGTGCACAATTGCACTGCATCCTCAAATTCGACAATATGAATCCCTCTATATTCTTTTTTATAATTTTCATTCATCTGCGCAATCACTGTACGAATTTCTTGCACAGATACTTCTAATATATGGTTTAACCTAGAAAGTTCAACAGATTCTCCCATAGCAAAAAGCACTGCTTCAATCACTGCCATCATCTTGTTCTCATTCACAGAAACTATCCTCCTTATGCTACCAAACTTGATGTAATAACAATATCTGCAAAGGTATCTTCCTGTTCTATTGAGATTGTCCCTTGTTTCATCATCTCAAGAATCGCCATAAAAGTAACAATCAATTCCATTCTGCTACCTTGTTTTTCCAATAGATTCCGAAAACTAAACTTTTTGTGATTTTTTACATATGTCTCTATAAAATTTTGCTTCTCTTCCAGATTAATCTCATCCTTTTCAATCCTGCCAAATTTACTTCTAACAGGATCAATTTTTTCTTCCTGACGCCGCATCACTGCCTTGAAAATTTCATGTAATTTTGTCAAGTCAACTCCTCCTGCAAGCTCCTCATAGTTGATAGGATATTGATATTCAGCAACTTCTTTTGGCAAAAAAGGTTCTCTATACCAGCTTTTGGCAGCGTCCACTTGCCTGTCCTGCAACTGTTGTGCCATATACTTGTACATCTTATATTCCAACAACTTTTGCACTAATTCTACTCTTGGGTCTTCCTCTTCCCCCTCCTCATTAGTCTCCTTTGGCAGAAGCATTCTGCACTTGATATCGAGCAATGTCGCTGCCATCACAAGAAATTCACTCATAATATTCATATCTTCTGTCTGCATATTTTTGATATATGCAAGATATTGTTCTGTTATCACCACAATTGGTATATCATAAATATCAAGCTTATTCTTTTCTATTAAATAAAGCAACAAGTCCAGCGGCCCTTCAAATACCTCCAACCTAACAGACAATCCCATAGATAAACCCCCGACTCTTGTAAATTCAAAAATGCCATTGGCATTCTTGCTGTGGCGAACAAGTTAGCTCTACTAACATAGAACCAATTTACATGCCTGCAATAAAAAACATATATATTTTTTTATTTTACATAGAATCGGGAAAAAATGCAATGCGAACTGTTGTTTTGTTCTTAATTTAACAGCAATCTTTTCTCTTGCTTCCTGTTGACTTTCCCTTATTCATTGAAGGCGAAAAATATGATGGTTGTAGAGTCACCTCATATAATTCTGCAGGATTAAAAAACCGAAATGGCAATGTATGAGAACCCAAACCTCTTCCCAAAAGCATTGAAGATTTTCCCTGGTGAAAAACACCGCCATCATATTTTGGAAACAGCCTATAAGATGGCGCAACAACACCACCCAAAAATGGAAGTCGCATAATTCCACCATGCACATGTCCCGAAAGAATTAAGTCCACTCCCCATTGCGCATACTCTTTAAAATAATCTGGATTATGTGCAATCAATATATTACATTTATTAGCATCTTGCGGTGGCAATGTTCTCTGAAGATACCCATCCTCCATCTTTCTCACGCGAAAATGCACAAAGTAATCCAAGTCAAGATTCAACCCAATTATTCTGATATTATACTTTGGTATATCAATTGCTTTGTTATCTAATATCTCTACATTTTTGGTGGATATCGCTGTTATCAACTGATTGTATTTATCACCAAACTCAGCTAAATCGTTCTTCATCTTAGACTCATGATTTCCAAGACCATAGTAGATTGGATACTGCTGACTAAGTGTTCTTATTAACTCAATTCCCGGTGTCATATCCTCGCGCACTTTCGATGTGACAAGATCTCCAGCCAACACAATAAAATCTGGTTTTATCTTTTGAATAGCGGCGATCACCCTATCATTTTTATACCCATAGACTTTATTGTGCAAATCAGATATTAATACAAATTTACATTCCTGCGACAACCTTGGTAGTTGAAAATTCTCTTTTATTGTCACAAATCGATTTCCGTCTATCATTCCAACTGCAAGAAGCGCCACTGCCAAAATTATGACCATTAGAATGATCGCCCAAAAAACATTTTGCATTTTATTTTCTCTCCTGTTTTATCTCTATATCAAATATTTCATCAGTATTTTTTTCAGATAATCAATATAATATGCTTTTTGTACTGACTCTGCCGCAATAATTGGTATTCTGCCAAGCTCCTTGCCGCCAAGGCTATAGCTGATATATCCAACTTCTGCTCCCTTTTCAACAGGCGCAGTAACAAGCTCAAGATAATGGTATTTCTTATCAATCTGGCTAAAATCTGCTCCTGTAACATCAAGATATCGAAAAGTTCCTTGGGGCTGCACCGCAAACTGATCTGTCTTTCCACCTGTGATAGGAATTTCTCCCAACGCCTCTTTATTTTCATCCACATACAACCTTGTCAGTGCAAATCCATATTCCAGTAAACTCTGTGCCTCCGAAAAACGTACTTTAAAGTCTGGTGCCCCCATAATAACTGCTATTAGATCGATTCCATCTTTTTGTGCAGTGGCACTAAAACAATATTTTGCTGCATTGGTGGATCCAGTTTTCAGACCTGTCGTCCACTGATACTGTTTTAACAATTTATTGGTGCTCGACAACGTAAAAGGTTTGCTTCCCTGTCTAGTCACATGTATAATATCTTCCATCCAAATCTTAGTATAATTATAAATCTGTGGATACTTTGTAATCAACTCTCTGGACATAACTGCAACATCTCTTGCTGTCGTATGATGTGCACTATCAGAACTCAATCCGCAACAATCTATAAAATGCGTGTTTGTCATGCCAAGTTGTGCTGCCTTCTCATTCATCATGCTGACAAACTCCGTCTCACTTCCAGCAACATACTCTGCCATTGCAACAGAAGCATCATTTCCACTTGCCACAGTGATACACTTGATTAACGTATCGACTGTCTGTATTTCTCCCTCGTCAAGAAATACCTGCGAACCGCCCATAGATTTGGCATAAGCACTTGTGATAACTTCATCTTCTAGCTTTATTCTCCCTTTTTCTAATGCTTCAAAAGTTAAAAGCAATGTCATAATCTTTGTAATACTTGCCGGACTTCGTATCTCATCTGGATTTTTTTCAAACAATATCGTTCCTGTAGATGCTTCCATCAATATTGCTGATGGAGAGGTTAGGCTGACAGCTGTTGTATTCACTGTATTGTTTTGCGTTTCCTCTGAAAAAACAATACTTTGGTTTAACATGGCAAAAAGTATTGTCACTGCCATCATTCTATATATTTTTCCTCGAATCCATTTCATAAAGCAGTCCTCATACCTTACTTATATGAAATCTATGCAAATTTAACAGGTTATATGACTTATTCACAAAGAAAGAATATCGCGTTGCGATATTCTTTCTTTCCTCAAAACTGTATTCTTAACATTATCTTCCAATCAATCTATGACAGAAGTCAATGATTTCTTCTTTTTTTTCGTATAAACCTTCTCTGGTGGCTTCTTTAATCTTTACTGACATAGCAAAATGATAGCCAAAATCAATAACCGACATTGCCAAGACTAACGCAATTGTCTTCAACACCCAAGCTCTCGGATATCTATCCACAAAACCAATAACCTTCTCAAATAAAAATGAAATGATAATAACCGCGTACAATCCCCATGCCAACGTACTTTCTAAGCAAATTACTCCCTTATAATTACAGAACTTATCATTGTAATCCCACCAAACCTCACCAAACAGCTTCATCATTAGTTTCGCCACCAAATACTCAAACAAAGTTGCAAGCAAAGCACCTACTATGTATAATGCTACAATATTATGCGCAAACGGATGCAGCAAAATATACCCCAGCGTCGCTCCAAAACCATAGATAGGACAAAACGGTCCTGTCATAAACCCTCTGTTGGTTAATTTTCTATTACAAAACGACATATAAATCGACTCTACCATCCAACCAATGATGCTAAACAGGAAAAAGCACGCAACAAAATGATATAGGTCGTACCCCGCAAAATGATATCTGCTCATCCACAAAGATATTCCATCCATCTTCCTTAATCCCCCCATTCACGCAAAAGTCCTTGGCATTAACAGCCAAGGACCTCAATTCAATTAATTAAAATTAATTATATTTACGCTTTCTAGCTGCTTCAGACTTCTTCTTGCGTTTTACGCTTGGCTTTTCATAATGCTCTCTTTTACGGATTTCCTGCTGAATCCCGGCTTTAGCGCAACTTCTCTTAAATCTGCGTAAAGCGCTATCCAAAGTCTCGTTTTCTTTAACGATTACATTTGACATGCTATCACACCTAACCTCCCTCCAGCCTCTATTATTGTGTGCTAGACTGTTCGGGTATATTTAATTGCACATTTCGATTATATCACAAATAGCACATACGTCAATAGTTTTTTCAATTATTATTGGAATTTATTTGCTACTGTTTCCTCATTGATCAAAGTAGGTAAATTCATGCGCTAATATTGATATTTTTTATTATTGATGTTTGAAGCATATTATGTTTACCTCTAATGCACGAAATTATGCAAAAATTAAGGCAAAACAGTAACTTTTATTTGAGTTGCCCCTCAAGCACAATCTTTGTCTCCTCAATCGCCTTGTCGATTCCAGCCGGATTTTTACCGCCCGCCTGTGCCATATTCGGACGTCCTCCTCCACCTCCGCCTACAATTCCCGCGATTCCTTTAATTAGATTTCCAGCATGTGCACCTTTTGACATTGCTTCCTCAGTAGCCATCGCCACAAGATTTACTTTGTCTTCAATGCCAGATGCAAGTACAACAACTCCTTCTCCAAGTTTCGCCTTCAATTGATCACCCAGTTCTCTTAAACCGTTCATATCCACACCATCAACCCGCGCAGCAAGGAGTTTTACACCCTTTATTTCTGTTATCTGATTCATGACATCCCCCAGTGCTTCTTTTGCTGCCTTACTCTTAAGAGATTCATTTTCCGATTGTAGTGCTTTTATTTCTGCCATCAAATGTTCTATCTTTTCTATCAGATTTGCAGGTGTTGTCTTTGCTACTTTGGCTGCTGTTACAAGCTCATTCTCAAGGGCATGATAATATGCAAATACGTTGTCTCCAGTCAATGCCTCAATACGCCGAACTCCCGCCGCAATACCACTCTCAGATACAATCTTAAAGGTTGTGATATTTCCTGTATTCTTTACATGGGTCCCACCACAGAATTCCTTAGAGAACTCTCCCATAGATACAACGCGCACTGTCTCTCCATATTTCTCATCAAATAGCGCCATCGCACCAGTCTTCTTGGCTTCATCCATTGTCATTACTTGAGTCTCCACAGGAATGCTTTCAGCAATTTTCTCATTGACTATTCGCTCGACTGCTGCCAGTTCATCCACAGTCATCGCCTCAAAATGGCTAAAATCAAAACGAGTGCGCTCTCCATCCTGATAAGAACCTTTTTGCTGTACATGAGTACCAAGCACCTCGCGAAGAGCCTTTTGTAATAAATGCGTCGCGGAATGATTTTTGCAAATCTTTGTGCGAAGTACCTTGTCAACACGCAAAGTAACCTCATCACCTACTTTAATCATGCCATGTGTCATTTTACCAATGTGTCCAACTTTCCCACCAAGTAATTTAATAGTATCTTCCACTATAAATTCACCGGACGCTGTTGTAATAATTCCTTTATCACCTTGCTGGCCACCCATCGTTGCGTAAAATGGAGTCTCATCTACAATAATCGTGCCAATCTCACCGTCAGAAAGTGCCTCTACAAGCTCACATTCTGTTGTGAGTACAGAAATTTTTGATGTCTTTTCAAGCGTGTCATACCCTACAAACACTGTTGTGACAGCTGGGTCAATCGAGTCATATACCGTGGCGTCCGCCCCCATATAATTTGTCTCTTTTCGTGTGCTTCTCGCTGTCTCACGCTGCACTTCCATCGCCTTATTAAATCCATCTTCATCTATGAAAAAGCCTTTCTCCTCCAATATCTCACAAGTAAGATCTACTGGAAATCCATATGTGTCATACAGCTTAAATACATTGTCTCCTGAAAGAACCGTTTCTCCTGCCGCCTGCATCTTTTCTTCCATATCTGAGAGAATAGCAAGTCCTTGATCAATTGTTCTGCTAAACTTTTCTTCTTCTTGTGTCAACACCTTAAAGATAAAATCTTTCTTTTCATCAAGTTCTGGATAGCCGTCTTTGCACTCCTCAATCACAGTCTTTGCAAAATCTGCCATGAATGTACCTTCAATTCCCAGCATCCTCCCATGACGCGAAGCACGACGAATAATGCGTCTCAACACATAACCACGTCCTTCGTTCGTCGGCATAATACCGTCCGATATCATAAATGTAGCGGAACGAATATGATCTGTAATCAATCGAATCGATACATCTTTCTTTTCCTCTTGTTCATAAGTTATGTTGGCCACTGCACACACTCGATCTCGTATTGCCTTCATCGTATTGATATCAAAAACTGTATCTACATCTTGAACCACTACTGCAAGACGCTCCAATCCCATACCAGTATCAATATTTTTCTGTGCAAGTTCCTCATAATGTCCCTTTCCATCACCATCAAACTGTGTAAAGACATTATTCCAAACCTCAATAAAACGGTCGCAATCACAACCTACCTTGCAATCTGGCTTACCACAGCCATATTTGACACCTCTATCATAATAAATCTCAGAACAAGGTCCACAAGGTCCCGCACCATGTTCCCAAAAATTATCGCACTCTCCGGTTTCTGGGTCACGATAAAACCGCGTAATTTTCTCCGCTGGAACGCCAATCTCATTGACCCATATATTATAAGCTTCCTCGTCCTCACAGTAGATAGAAGGATAGAGTCTTTCCGGATCCAATCCTACAACTTTGGTTAAAAATTCCCAACTCCAATTTAATGCCTCATGCTTAAAATAATCTCCAAAAGAAAAATTACCGAGCATTTCAAAAAAAGTTAAATGGCGCGCTGTCTTTCCTACATTCTCAATATCACCAGTGCGAACACACTTCTGGCAGGTAGTCACACGGCGTCTTGGCGGTATCTCCTGCCCTGTAAAATATGGCTTTAACGGTGCCATTCCCGAATTGATAATCAACAAACTGTTATCATTGTGTGGCACCAGCGAAAAGCTCTTCATTGATAAATGACCTTTGCTCTCGAAAAATTCAAGAAACATTCTCCGAAGCTCGTTTACTCCATAGTTTTTCACAATCATTCCTCCAAAATTTATCTCATCCGCTTTTAGGAATTACATAAATAGAACAAAACTGTTTTCCTTTATAGTCCGATTTTACATTTCCTAAAAATCAAATTTGTCTGCAAAAAATGCTTCTAGCTCGTCAATTGGAATGCGCACCTGTTCCATAGAATCACGAAAACGCACAGTCACTGCACTGTCCTGTTCTGACTCAAAATCATAAGTCACACAGAATGGTGTGCCAATCTCATCTTGGCGACGATATCTCTTGCCAATATTTCCTCTGTCATCAAACTCACAATTATATTTTTTAGATAGCTGTGTAAAAATTTTTTCCGCACCTTCGTTCAATTTCTTGCTAAGAGGGAACACACCAATCTTAACTGGCGCAATCGCTGGGTGAAAATGAAGTACAGTCCGCATATCGCCCTCACCGATTTCCTCTTCGTCGTACGCTGCACATAGAAACGCAAGTACCACACGGTCTGCACCAAGGGACGGTTCAATAACATATGGTATGTATTTTTCTTTCTTCTCATCATCAAAGTAAGACATATCCTGCCCAGACGTGTTCTGATGTTGTGTAAGGTCATAATCTGTCCGGTCGGCAATTCCCCACAATTCACCCCAACCAATAGACGGGAATAAATATTCGATATCTGTTGTTCCTTTTGAATAGAAACATAGCTCCTCCGGCGCGTGATCACGCAAACGCATCTCTTCTTCCTTGATACCAAGACTTATAAGCCAATCACGACAGAAACCTCTCCAATACTGGAACCATTCAAGATCTGTACCAGGCTCACAGAAGAACTCCAACTCCATCTGTTCAAACTCTCTTGTGCGGAAAGTAAAATTTCCTGGAGTAATCTCATTGCGAAATGATTTCCCAATCTGTCCAATGCCAAAAGGAATCTTTTTTCTTGAGGTCCTTTGCACATTCTTAAAGTTTACAAAGATACCCTGCGCCGTCTCTGGCCTTAAATAAACAGTATTTTTAGCCTCTTCTGTCACGCCCTGAAATGTCTTAAACATTAAATTAAACTGTCTAATATCTGTAAATTTATGTTTGCCACAAGTTGGACAAGGAATATTTTTCTCCTCGATAAAGTTTTTCATTTCCTCCTGTGAAAAAGCATCGATTGGCTTTTCCAAAGAAATATTATTCTCGCTCGCATAATCTTCAATAAGCTTGTCAGCGCGAAAACGCTCATGACACTCTTTGCAGTCCATCAGAGGGTCAGAAAACCCGCCAAGATGTCCCGATGCTACCCATGTCTGCGGATTCATTAAAATCGCACAATCCACACCTACATTATATGGATTTTCCATAATAAATTTCTGCCACCATGCTCGTTTTACGTTATTCTTCAGCTCAACGCCAAGATTTCCATAATCCCATGTGTTGGCAAGCCCGCCATAAATCTCTGAACCAGGGTACACAAATCCCCTGCTTTTTGATAAAGCTGTAATTTTGTCCAATGTCTTTTCCATTTCACGTTCTGCTGCGAAAAACATACACAAAATTGTATATGCTAGATGATTCGCTTTTCCTTTCCTAGCTTTTCCTTTTTTATTTTTTTGCCCTTAATTTTTGGGACATGACCACTGACCAGTTGCATCCACAGATTTTTATCTCTTTGTTATACCAAACCTATTTTAACTGGCAAGAGCTTTTCCTTTTGCAACTTCGCCTGCTACAAAGCCAGCACAAGCTATGCTTTAGAATTTAAGTATCTTTGGGTGTATGTACCCAATCTATATGATTTTTAGTTGCATATCACTCGCCCCTAATCTCATTCTATTTTTGTTAAGGCTGCTTGTCTACTATCGGAACACAATAACTTTATATCCCTCTGAAGCAATTACATCTGCACTTTTCTTTCCTGTAACTGTAACGCCATCACCCACATATAAAATCTCATCATAACATTCTACACGCACACTCTGCGCAGCTTCTTCCTCATCAACCGGCAACTCAAAAATCACAATGTGATTGTCACCCATTCCCAAAAGATCCGCTTTTGAGATCATTGTATTCTCCTGATTCGCACTTGCTCCTTTCAATGACATATTTAAGTCGAAACCTGCCTTATTTGCTTCCTGTACTGTTCCAGCAAAAAAAACTTCGTCATTAAAACCAGCGTAGGATTGATGATCGCCAAACTCCATCACTACATCCACATTACTGCCCTTTGCTTTACAACTCTTTAATTTTACCTGTGCTGCAGCGTTTTTTGCTTGATAATCCGCAATAGATGTCTCAATCATTGTTTTTAGTCCATCTACATCATAATAACTTTCTGTAAATGCCTCGACAATCTTGCTAGATATGCTTCCATCCTTTTTTACAGAAATTGTTGACGTTGTCGATGTTGTCGACGATTCCGACGCAGATTCCGTCGTGTCATCCTGTGTTCTTTCCCCACAGGCAGTGCAACACAATATACAACAGAAAAACATTACAATTGCAGCATTTCCTACCCTCAAAATCCTTTTCATTTTTATCTCCATATCACTCATAAAAGATTTATATTTTTTTACTGCGTTTTATTATAAACAAATTCATCTATATTTTCAAGTATTTCAAGACTTTTAAAATTTTTGTCCATGACACTTTTGCAAATATGCTTGCTGTAAACTTCTAATTCCTGTAATATTTCTGTTTTTACTTGAAAAGAAAAAAGCTTTTCGACAGATGTATTCATTATGTAATCAATTGTGTACACAGTTGTTGCTAAAAGTGTATCTCTTGCCTCTAATCCCGGAAATTCCCCATTTATCATAACAGCCTTCAATTCAAAAATGCATCGCACAAGTCGATTCTCAAAGTTTGATGCTGCCAATGCGCGCAACGATTGATACAAAAGCTTGAGCATCCCTGTCTCATCGTTATTTTCCCTCGTATAGTAATCTGCAATTTCCAAAAAATACATTCCATAATATGCACCAGTAAAATCATGTCTTAGCGCATCAAAATAATTACTGATTTCTGCATCCGACAGTGTATAAGTATTCCTGCCCACATAAACCTGAAACTGTCCAAACGAAAATGGATTGGTTGATGCCATCAGCCTATTGCCGGGTTTTCTAGCTCCCCGGGCAAAGGCTGATATCTTTCCTCTCTCTTTTGTAAGTAGCACTATTCTTTTATCATATTCCCCAATCGGTTCTGCCTTGATAACAATCCCTGTCAGTATTACTAAATTTTGCATCCCTGTATTCATGTGTCTCTCCTGCCTTACTTTTGGCTTCTTCCATCTCAGGATGCCCCTTGTAAGCCAGATAATCGTGTACCTGTCCTGTCTGCATAAACCGGCTCCATCCATCCTCGTGCATTGATCGTCCCTACCCTTTCTGTATTGTGCACAATGTCCACATGAATAGGGTGTGCTTCTCGAACAATTTTATTCATTTTCACTACTCATTTTCTCTTGGATCATATCCAAAATTCTTAATCAAAAAATCGCTGTCGCGCCAGTCCTTCTTCACCTTTACCCACAATTGAAGGTTTACCTGCTGCTCTAACAACGCTTCAATCTCAGTGCGCGCCATCGATCCAATCTTTTTAAGCATCTGACCACTTTTCCCAATGATAATTCCTTTGTGTGAATCTCGCTCGCAAATAATTGTCGCGTTAATATCAACAAGCTTTTTTTTATATTTCATGGACTCAATCGTCACCGCTACACCGTGCGGAATCTCTTCATCTAAACTGCGCAGCACCTTTTCTCGGATCAGTTCCGCCACAATCTGCCTTGTTGGTTGATCTGTAATTGTATCTTCATCATAAAATGCCGGACCGTAAGGCAAATATTTCATAATCTGTGTGATCAGGACATCTGTATTATCTTTTTTCAATGCGGATACAGGTACTACTTCAGCAAAATCAATCTGTTTTCTGTAAAGATCAATATATTCAAGAAGTTGGTCTTTCTTCACAGTATCAATTTTATTGATTACTAGAATAATCGGTGTCTTTACTTTTTTAAGCTGCTCAATGATATGTTGCTCTCCTGCCCCAATATAGTCTGTTGGCTCCACAAGCCACAAAATCACATCAACTTCCCGCAAACTGTGCTCGGCTACATTTACCATATAGTTTCCCAACTTATTTTTTGCCTTGTGAATCCCCGGAGTATCCACAAAAACAATCTGGCCTTCATCAGAACTATATACAGTCTGTATTCGGTTTCTAGTGGTCTGTGGCTTCTTGGATGTTATCGCAATCTTTTGTCCAATTAGACAGTTCATCAAAGTTGATTTTCCTACGTTTGGCCTTCCAATCAGCGCCGCAAATCCTGACTTATGTGTTTCTTTCATCATTTTATTTCCTACTCAATCTTCTTATCTAATGAAATAAATTCTCCACCTTCATAAACAATTGTTTATTCTCTTCAATTGCCTGTCCATTACCAACCACGCATATCGAATCCTCTGACATAATCGCATCGAGATAACCAGCTAACCTTCTAATATCTTCCTGGTTACATGAGAGCACCTCGTCGCGTTCCCGTTGTATCTCCTCGAAATCAATGTTGGTCAGGTATGCACCTGAAGAACGACTACCCTTGACAACAGGAGTCATTGGCACATCCATATCACTGACAGCACCAATAATATATTTTGTCATTGTGCGTTCATCCGCATTAAATTCTCTTAAATAATCGCCTGTTTTCTCAAAAATGTCAACTGTTTTTTTAAGATTTGGGTCCCTGTATGATACAAGATAACTATCACCCGTTTTTCCAAAGTTACACATACAGCCATACGCACCACCCTTAACACGCACATTAATCCAAAGATAATCATAGCGCAACATTACCTTTAATACCTTTAACGCACCTGTGTAAGTGTAGTTTGTATCATACATATAATTTCCGGCTTTACATACATACTGAACTTGTGCCGATGTAGAAAACGCTTCGTTTTTCTTTGTTGTATCAATCTTAAAAGGTTCTTTTTTTACAGGCGCGGTAAAAAGTTTTGCCTTCATTGATGGCACAAGCGCCTTGATACGCTCAAACCCTTCCTCTGTAGCAGTGATATCAACCATTAGATTCTCCGGCCTAAAAATACATCTTGTCAGCTCTTCTAACTTTGTAATCAACGCATCTTTATTGGCATCAAAATCCTTGGTAAGCTGCTCTAACATGCGATAACAAGGCAGACCATTCACAATCTCTGAGACTGCTGCTGTCTCACTAAAATATGACATCGCCCGAACCGCAGCAAAAGTGTGTCCTGCAGAAAGCATGTTTCCCTGCATAATAGACTTTATTTCCTCAAGAATCTCAAGAATCCTGCTCTCATCTGTAAATTTTGAGGCAGTCATAATCTCTGTCATCAAATCAAATGCTGCCGGCAACTCGTCATACATTGCCTTTGTCTTCATCTCAAACGTCAGTTTATATGTGTCAAGCTTCTTGGCATTGACATAGGTATTGACACTACTCACAATATCTCCTGTATGGATATTGATTTCATTGCAGAGTTCCCCATAGCTAAATCTTTCTGTATCAACATATCCTAATACATTTTTCAAAATTCCAATATACGAAAATAGCTCCTCTGGAATGTTGGCAGCATCAAATATAAACTTAATATAGCCAATCCCATTGGTCTGAATATCATGAAATAACACCTTTGTATCCTCAATGCTACGAACCTCATTGACAAAATCTTCAGCTTCCTTTTTCATGTCCTCGCGCTTTAGCATTGGTATCAAAGCAATCTTTTCTGGTGCGTCCTCTTCTTCCTGATAGGCGTGCAACGCTTTTGTATCCGCTATAACCTGCGCAATTTCCTCATCAGTTAATTCTGCTTTATATGCCGCAAGCTTCTCTGCAAGTTCCTTATCCTCCTTTGCGGTAAGTCCTTCTTTGGGCGCTACTACAAGAATTGACTTATGCTGATTATTAATTAAATACTTCTCAATCAATTCTTCAAAATAATTTGTGTTGATTTTTTCTTTTAAGTCCTTAAAGATACCAATTGCCTCAATCATATCAAACGGCATATGGTCATCATACAGCCAAGAATCAAACATTTGTAGCCCATACATCAGTCCTTTTGGATACGAGCCAAAATCTGCCTCACGATAACGAAATTCATAATAATTGAGGCCCGCAAGCAAAGATTTCTTGTCAATACCTTCCTTCACAATATGGGCAAGCTCACTTTCAATCGTCTGAACAAACGCATCCTTCTGGGAAACATTTGCATTTTTTGCCACAATCGAAAAGTACGGCTGATAAATACCATTATTATATACAGAGTATACTTCTGTTCCAATATTTTTGTGAATCAAAGCAAGTTTTAACGGCGCCGCCGAGGCAGAACATAGTGCATACTCCAAAATCTCCATCGCATAATACAATTCTTTATCAAGGCTGGTACCCACAACCGTATTGTATGAAAGATACGTGTTGTCTTTCAGGGACTCACCCTCCATAATTGGATATTCTTTGTAAACTTCTACTGGTTTTTCAAATGGATTTTGCTTTTTCAGCGCAGAGTCGATTTCTATCTTGTCAAACCGGCCAAGATAGTTTTCATCTATCCACTCTAGTTTCTCCACCATATCCATATTTCCATATAGATAAAGATAACTGTTTGACGGATGATAATATCTCTTATGAAATTCTAAAAATTGTTCGTACGTAAGCTCTGGAATTACTTTAGGATCACCGCCGGACTCCACCCCATAAGGAGTCTCAGGAAACAGTGAATTAAATACTTCTCTGTCATGCACCTCATCTGGCGACGAAAAAGCTCCTTTCATCTCATTGTAGACAACACCGTTTAATGTGAGTGGACTATCTACATCCTCCATCTCATAGTGCCAGCCTTCCTGTTGGAAAATCTTTTTTTCTTGATAAATATTAGGATAAAATACTGCATCGAGATAAACGTGCATCAAATTTTGAAAATCCTTATCATTACAACTTGCGACAGGATAAACTGTCTTGTCGCTGTATGTCATAGCATTCAAAAATGTGTTGAGTGACCCCTTTACAAGTTCCACAAAAGGGTCTTTGACTGGAAAATCTTTCGAGCCGCAAAGTACAGTATGCTCCACAATATGCGGCACACCAGTAGAATCTGTGGGCGGTGTACGAAAGCCAATATAAAACACCTTATTTTCATCATCATTTTGCAGCAGCGCTATGCGCGCACCTGTCTTTTTGTGTTGCAAAAGCCAACTCATCGCTTTAATGTCGTCAATTTTTCTTTTCTCAATAACCTTATAAGCTGTTAAATCTTCAATATTTCTCATCTACAAAATCCTTTCTTTTTCCATTCATATATCACAAATAAATTTTTTCAAATACCAATCGCCATTAGTGCAAGCTTTGAGACAGATAAATCCTCTATGAACATCTCATTCTGCATTATATTATCGCGATACTCCTGACAAAACTGCCCAATCAGACATGACTTGTGCACCCACTTTTCCTTTGTCTTACCACCAAATCCCTTTCTGGATACCTTATAGCAGACACGCACTGTCAATTTCAGCTGCTCAAAAATACGATAGGAGAACGCACTCTTTGATATTGCTAAAATATGGTCTGTCATCTTAATGTTTAAATCTGTCTCCCGCGCAATATGGGCGCTAATAATTGCTTTTAGTTTAAACGGCACATCCTCCCTGTCCATCATCTCTGCATAGGTCAGTTCTCTGCCAAAATAGACACAGTTGGTATCCTGAATTATATATTTAAAATCGTTGCTATTTTGCATGTCCATATCGGTCTCCTAAAGCGCAATATAATCAATTCGGTTTGCAGAAAATTTCACTGCTTCCAACACCTCCTTTTCCGAGACGCCAAGTTCTTTTGCAACCTCGCCCACGGTAACTTTCCGAAGAAGTGTATCATATAATTCCTTTGCCTTGTCATTTACATCATTCACTTGGTTCAACACATTTTCATCAAATTGGTGATTATTGGAATCCTCATTGATTAATTCTTCCATAGCATCCATAATCATCTTACCAATAAATCCCTCAACCTCATCAATGTTTTCCACACATTCTAGCATGGTCACAGCTGAGGCAGCAGCAACATTTCCCTCGCCAATCAAGTCCTCTACAAGTGCTCCTTGTCCAGCATAAAGTTTAGAAATCTCCACCACCTGCGGCAAAAAAATCTCTATTAATTTCGCCTGCGCATCTTTATTCCCTGCAAACGCAGCCATAATTACAGCGCGCTTTTGACCATCTGAAATAGGCGAAAGTGCCTTTAACTCCTCCAAATACATTTCTAAAAAGCTAACATCCTCTCCCGAAAGATTCTCCTCCACATCTCCTGGCTCATCAATCCCAATATGATGACTGCGAAAATAATCCTGTATGAGCGTCATCTGTTCCTTGTCTAGCTTCCACTGTTCAAAAGCCTTTGCAAGCTGATTTCCTGTCAGCATATTTCCTTGAAGCCTTGCAGTATCTTTTAATTCTTCAAGAATCTGCGCAAAATTTATATGATTCAACTCCATGCCTCTATCATTCTCCTTCTATCTTATTTGACATGTGTATGTGTAAAAAGGTGATCTTGACAGTATTCATAATTTCCATTGCACTTAGAACAAAAGCGAAATTCTGCCTCTGGATTATCCTCGCTGTTCTTGCCACAAATCGCAC
>BLMC01000062.1 GCA_011959805.1 Lachnospiraceae bacterium
TGAAAAAATTTTTTTCAAAAAACGTCATAATCAAATGTAGTAACATATTGTTATATTAATATAGTAATATAAATATAATAATAATAGATTCTTAAAGCTTCCTTTTACCTGATTTGGAACAAAATTCTTTTATTGACAAAGCTGACTTGTACATCGCAGCAAAAATACCAACACATTCTTAATGAATATACATATCTCTTATTAAAGATACTCGAAACATAAATTCATTAAATTTGTATATGATTAATTAGAATTTTATTGCAAAAGCAGATATAATGAAAACTTTGAGGGACTATAAAAAATTTAAGGAGGATTTTAATTTATGAGACAGATTATTGCAACTCTTTTAACTTTATGTTTGGTATCAGTTGTTCTTCCACCAACTTCTACAACTCCAGCTGATGAAGGAATTAGTACCTGTGAGTATATTATCAGTGACTATGAAAATTAACTAAATTTTCTTTAGAAATTTATCTTGATATGCTTTCTGCAAAATTTCCAAGTTATTATTTCTACCATATAAGTAACTTAAATAATATCCATGTCTAAGATATGTTTCTTCCAATACTGGTAAACCTTTTTTCTCATATATCAATGATAAGTTTGCCAGTATGGTTCCTGCAACGTCTCCTCGACAGCATTTTAAACAATGGCTTAGCCCTTCCTTTCCAATATCTTCTGCTTTTTGTAGTTCATTATGCGCTTCAAGAAATCCTGCATAATTTATATATAATGACATTCCTGGAACTGCATGAAACCGCATATCAATTTTGCTTCTTTTATAACACTTTATTAATGCTTCATAAATGTGAAGTGCATCTTCTATCTTCCCATCTTTTCTAAGATTGACCGCTATATGATTCCAAATAGTATATTCTGTCCGAAAAGGCATTCGATAAATCAACTTATCTGACTTCATTGGTGGCATTGTTAGATAAAGCATTTCTTTAAGCTGTTTATTTGCATCTTTTCGTGATATTTTATTTTGTGATGCTTGCTCAAATATGTGCCCCATTCCAATATACTGTTTATTGACAGGTCTTGTCATATCCAACTCTTTTTCAATCTTATCCAATAGGTTCCTTGCCTCTTTTAACTGTCCTTTTGAAAAACATCGATTATATTCTCTCACTTTTTCATATAATTCATATTTATCCGCCTCGATGAATCCATAATAATTCTCTCGTTCCAATCCCATTTTCTTCAGTAATTTGTACAAATTCTTTTTATTTGGACTTCTCTTACCATTCTCAATCTTAGACAATGTTTCCTGCGCACAAATATTTTCGCAGAGAAACTCCTGAGAAAACCTATTTGCTTCTCTCAAGTCCCGCACCAACTCATTGGTAATAATAAACTCACCCTGAAAGCTACTTTTTATAAAATTTACTATCATATTGGATTCCAGACTTGTGTTTGTTACTTCGTATAAAAAAGAAAGCGCTTCTTGATACTTTCTACACTGAATTTGTTCTGCCTCTTTTCCTAGCCTTTCAAGACAATTTTTTTCCAATTCTAATATTTCCCACAAAGGACTTATAGAACCGTTCTCTACAAGAGATTCTTTACCTTTTCTGCATATAGCATATGCCTCTTCTATTTTATTTTCTTCCAGATAGATCTGGCCTAGTAGCCATGCACAATGCGGATAAACTTTAACTTGCTCCTCTGTATCTGTATAATGATATATTATGTATCTAACAAGCTTTTCTAATTTCCCTGTTAATCCATCTGTATTTCCAAGTTTCCACTGGCAGTATGCAATTACCAAAATAATTCTAACTTCCTGGTTACATAGACACTGTACATTCCAAATCTTCTGGTTCCAATCCCTATCCTGTGTACATACAAGTGCTTGTTCCATTTTATGTAGGCAAGCTGCATAATCTTGTTCTTTTATAAAACACAAAACTGCCTCCAACGCGATCACATATTGTTTATGAATTGGACGTTTTTTGTTATTATACCCCGAATAATCTGCAATTAACTTTTGTAATTCTTGATAATCCCAACGTGCTATACTGTGTTCAATTTTAATCCGATATGCAATAGAATCATACTCAATACTTGACACTGCAAGCTCTAATTTATCAATAGATTTTCCAAGACGCTCGAACAATGCCTGCAATGTGAAATAATCAATCTCCAACTCTCCTCTCTCTACCCTACACAATTCAGGTATACTAATAATCCCATCCGCAATATTCCTCTGTTTTACTCCCATTTTTTCACGCTCTTCAAACAGCATGATTCCCAATTGTTGTAACATGTTTTTCCCCTTTATATCTAATCCATTCCCGGCATCAACAATCATTTCTTTTGCTTTCTGGCATAAGGAATTTTTACATCTGTTTGATCCAAAATATAATCAATACTTGTGTTGTATACTGTCGACAAACGAATTAATATTTCTGTAGGAATATCAACATCTCCTCGCTCGTAATTACTATAAATTCGTTGACTACAGTGCAATATAGCTGCCAGCTGTTTTTGTGTCATATCCTTATCTTCTCTTAAATTTCTCAATCTTGTATAATGCATATAAATCACCTCGATAATATCATATCTTAGTGAAATATTCGCTATGCATTTTTGGCGATATTTTCGCTAAAATCTCGTATTCAAAAACGCTTCAATTAAGTAGGAAAACAATTCAATAGAGACACCTGTTAGCCTTATTGACAATTTTTCTTCGGATAACTATATGCACAAAAAAACTGCTGTAACCAAACTTTGTTACAACAGTTTTTATCTTCCATATTTTCTTTTATATATTTCGGTCATCTTTTTTCTTCAACAATTGTGAAGTATTCAGAGTTTCCTCAGACTGTTTTGCATTCTTAATTTGTTTTTGTCTTTTTCCAACTTTTGTTTGTTTCTCTGTCAACAGGTCCTTGTGCAGCAACCCTGGTCTTTCTTCTGTTGTCTCTAATATCTGCATCGAACCCATATTTTGTACCTTTGAAAGTCTATCTTCCTTAGATTGTTGCATTCTTTTTTGACTTAGTTTCAATCTTTGCAACTTTGGTATATATTGGAACCGACGAAACGCCACATCGATCAAAAACAAGCAGACAGCCAATGCCAAAAGCCAGTTTGTTAGCGAATACCCTTCTCGTACCTTACTAGAAATTCGCGTCCAGATAGACTCATCTTCTGTGATAATTTTACCATATTGATTCACAAAATTCAAATAGGCATCTGTACCAACATCAAACTTATATTCATCAGAAAATTGTACCGCAGCAGCCGTTGTCATATAATTTTGAATCTCTCCAGCCTCCATACGACGTATATTAAAATGATATAATCCTGTCTGTGCTGTCGAAAGTTCAGTCGTATATTTTCCCGGTGCAGTCGCGTGAAGTTTTTCTTCTGTGGAAGTTCCCTTCGGATCAATTACTGTTATTAGAATTTCTGTTGCACTACCATAATCATTAGTTTGATAATCGATTGTTGTCCGCTCTCCTACAGTCACTATATTTACATTATCCTCACCCATACCTGCATTTCCAGTAGAGTAATCTACAATCCGCTTCCACAGTTGTACATAGTCCTCCTGCCCTGCAAAAGCACCTGTCCACTCTCCAGTGACATCACTGTTCCACGCGACACTCCTTCCCAATCCATACTGCCATACTGTAAGAATAGGATCTCCTTTTTCCGCAGACTGAATCACTGGGCTAGAAGCAGTCTTTGGCGTTGCAGAAATATATCCATAAAGTGCCGGCCAACCTTCAGAAAACAGCGTTCTAATCAATTCATGTCCTCCTTGTACCGACAAAGAAAAAACTCCATTTTGAAGATAGCTATCTCCCCCTAGAAATACTTCCTGTGCAAAAATCTTTGGAATATCACTTGAAATATCCGAATAATAATATCTGCCCCCACATTCATCTGCTAGATACTGCAAAAGCTTTTTGTCAGACGAATTTCCTACAGCTACGGTAGAAAGTGTTATCTTATTCTCTGCGCAACTTGTAATTACATCCTCATATTTGTTTGTCTCTCCCATACCATCTGTTAAAAGCACTATATGTTTAATCGACGCATCATTCTTTGCAAGTATTTTGACAGCTTCTTGCAATGCTGGTTTGATTGTTGTTCCGCCTCCATCATCAATCTGCTTAATTTTATCTTTAATTGCTGCTTTGTCATCTGCCTGCGTAAGTTCTACTTGCCATTGATACTGATCATCAAACGTCAAAATTCCCACATCATCTGTATCATTTAGATTGTCAACCGCCACAGTAGCAGCTCGAACTGCAATATCCAGATTACTAATACCCCTTTTGCCTACTTTGTCCGTCATACTGCCAGAACGGTCAATCACCATAACCATCGCCATAGAAGGCATTTCATTAATTCCCCGAAGTTGCATATCCACAGGCAATATTGTTTCTAATACTGTATCCCGATATCCACCGAGCGCAAAGCTACTTTCTCCACCACAACAGATAAAGCCGCATCCATAATCCTTTACATAAGTTTCCAAATTCTCCAGAAACTTTGTTGGCAAATCATCAATATAAGTATCCACTACAATGATGGTCTTATATTCTAACATTGCATTGATACTGTCCGGCGCATTCATGGCAGAGACAACACTGTAGTCACAACCAGCCGCCTTTAAAACAGTAGAAAATTCAGATGTGCTAGTATCACGTCCTGCAATAACAAGTATCTTAGGTACTGTTTCCACCACAGAATAAGCACTAAAATAATCATTCTCTTGGCAAGTATCTCCAAGTGCCTGAACTTGAACACGAAGATTTTCCATCGCGCCACTATCTATATTGGTATCAACCTGTGCACTAAACACAAAACGATTACTTCCTTTATTCAAATGCACATTGTCCGTCGCCGTCCGACTACTTCCACGATAGAGTGTAATCACTGCATCTGTATCATAATTGCTCTCCACCAACACAGTAATCGAATACTTGTCTCCTGGGTGAAGATAAGATGGAAGCGTAACATTATCAATATAGGCATCTGGGGTCTTTTCATTTTCATACAACAGCGTTAAAAGCTCTGTTTGTCCCGCCATCAACGCCTGTGCCATATTGTCAATATCACCCTGTGTCTCTTTGCCATCTGTAAGTACAACAAGCCTCTTTTTATACGCCCCTGGAATCAGTGTAAGTGCTCTGGAAATTGCTTCCTCAAAATTTGTCGCCGTTTTCTCAGGTATTGTCATCAAGCCACTATAATATTTTTCCGTAGTTAAAAACTGTTCTACAAGCGTATCTTTTCCAAAGGTTACTATACCATACGCATTTCCAGAAGGCATTTTAGAAATGGTTTCCTGCAAATACTGTTGTGCTTTTTCAAGATGCTCCTTATTACTATTAGAAAGGTCTACGACAAAAATAGTTGCTGTTCTACCACTTCCTCGATAAATTTGTATCCCCGCCAACGCAAGAATTATGCACAGCATTACCACACCGCGAACAAACAGATAAAACTTTCCGCGGTAACGCATTTGACGCACATAGACAATCCACTCAATCACCAAAAGCACTAATACAAGTATTATAATTAAGTTTCTAACTGTACGCTTTACCTTCTGCCGCTGCAAAAACTTAGTTCCATTATTAGATATTTCCCCTAAGTTTGCCGACAATCTACCATCTGACTCGTTCGCTGTTTGAAAACGCACTACATATTCTTCCTGATACTCGTCATTTCCAAGAGTGTAAAGTCCGGCTCTAACTGGGCGACTTTCAAACTGACTTCTATCAAGCTCAGCCCAAGGCTGTAAGGCAATCTCTTCCCCTGCATAATAAACATTTGTTGCAAGCCATGAAGTATCTGAAAGATAGATCATAGCATTTGCCAAAAATACAGGAAACTCTGCACGCAGCGGAAAATCAGATTCTCGTATATCAAATCCGACAACTACTTCTTTCCTGTCATTTTGCTCTCTATAATATCCCACACACTTTCCTTCATACGACAAAAAACTTTTGGCTCCCTCTGGAAGTGTAAAACAATACGCTGTATTTACACCAATTGAAAAATTTGATAATCCGGCTGTCAAGTCACAGTCCGTCATATCAAGCACCACATTTTTCAAGGTCTCAACAACAGTTCCGCCCGTATTACCAAAAATTAAGCGGTTGGTCTCTGCTGTCTGCGGTGTTTGACCAGCATCATAAATAACAAGATTATACCCCTGTTCTTTCAGGGGCGTCTTAATAAGAGAATCCGATGTTTCTTGCACTGCAGCATCGGTCTTTGCTTTGACAATACTTTCCCCAGTAACAGCAAAATATGCCTTCTCAAGAAACGTATTTCCTTCTCCAACCAGTAATCCGCGCATCAAATTCTGCCTTTTTTTGACTGCTGAGGAATCATTATCCCGTACAAGACTGTCCTTTTGCCCACCAGAAAAAATAATATTGTCAATTCGAGAAGTAATCGTTCTTCCCTTCCAATCCACCTGCTCAAAGAAACAAATTTTACTCTCAGAAGGCCCAAGATACATTGAGGACAGCGCAATCACTTTTCTGTTGTAAGTCTCGTCATCATACAGACTGATATCAACTGACACTTCCTCATCACTATAATTTACAACACTCACCATAACGTCATAATAGCCATCGTCACGGCTAGTAAATGCTGTATACTCATTTGCGACATTAGAAGTTATAATTCCTGAAATGTATAATTGCTTTTCTCCATTGACTCGTAACGTCTCAAAGTCCACTGCACCAGCATAGTCCGTATAAACCAGTAAATCTGCCGTACTTTCATCTGTATTTCCCACCAATGTTTCCAACATACCTTGCGCCTGGATAAGACTTCCACCACAATCACTGCACGTAATATTTTGTAGCGTTTGTATTAAACTGCCAATATCCGCAGTATCGACTGCCAAAATCCTTGCGCTTGCAGCATCTACTGTCACAACAGAAAATCTTGTATTTTGTGCAGTACGTACAAAATCACATGCCTGTTCTATCGCCTCCTCCAAACGACTTTTACCGGAAGTTGTAGTGTGCTGCATACTTGCGCTGGTATCAATCAACAGCACTTTTCTGCCACCGCTATGACCATCTACTTGAATAAATGGAGACATTAACGCTATCACCAACAGAACAATCACCAAAATCTGCAAATACATGAGAACATTATGAACAAACTTTTCTAAAAATGTACGCGCATGTTCATTCTTTAATAGCTTTTTCCACAATAAATTGGAAGAAATTAGATAGTCTGTCCCTTTTGGCTTTAACAAATATAAAAGTATAATTATTGGAACCGCTGCTAAAAAAAACAGTGGCCATAAACGCTCAAAAATCATATAATGTTCTCAACTCCCGAAAAATCAGTTGGTAAATGTCTGTTTCCGTGCTGCACACTGCATAAAAAGCCCCTATTCTTGCGCACTCCTGCCGCAGACCTGATAAATATTCTTGTAACGCCTGTTCATACACACGAATACTCTCTGCGTCAAGCGTCAAGCGCAAGGCACTTTTTTCTTCCATATCTATTAAATTTCGTGTACCTGTAAGCGCTACCGACTGCCCTGCCAGAAGTTCTTCCCCAGCCAAAACATGTAAAAAAACGATTCGCTGTTTTCGATAATCTAAAAAACGCAAAAGCTTCCTCACAGCGGTTTGGTTTTCTTTTGGACTGGATTCAATTAATGATTCTTGTAAAAAATCACTGATAATAATCGTAACCCCTGGTCCTTTCATTGGCAATTTCTTAACAGATTCACAGACATCTACTTTTCCATCAAACATTCGCTTAAGAAGCCAATCTGTCAATCTGGGCAATGCACTTTTTGAGCCACCGGCCACAAAAGGCATCTGCATCTGCTGCAAATCATAGAGTATAACACGATCCATATTGTTTAGTCCCATATAAGCAAACGCTGCTGTCAGCATACAAGCAAATTCACTTTTTTTGTGTGTTCCATAGTTCATAGAAGCGCTGGTATCCAACAAAATTGACACAACAGCTTCCTTCTCCTCCATATACTCTTTTACATATAATCTATCTAATCGTCCGTAGGCATTCCAATCAATGCGACGGATATCATCGCCGGGCATATATTCTCGAAAATCTGAGAACTCTGTGGAAGAACCTTTCTGTATCGATTTGCGATTTCCTATAAGATTCATAGAAGCTTTATGCCCCATCGCCAACCGTAGCCTAGAAAGTTTGTTAAAAAATGCAGCGTCTAGTATTACTGTCATTATTTTCCAATCCTCTCCAAAATTTTTTGTATGACATCTTCTTCACTGATACCCTCACTAATCGCATCAAAGCTTAAAAGAATACGATGTCTCAATACAGGAAATGCAATCTCCTTCACATCTTGGAAGGAAACATTAAAACGCTTTTCTAAAAATGCTTTTGCCCTTGCGGCGCGAATCAATGCTTGCGCTGCTCTTGGGCTTGCTCCTTCCTTAATATAAGGGTTTGTTTCATGAGTTTGCATCACAACCTCCAACAGATAATCCATCACTGCCTCCGCTATTGGAATCTGATTCACCAGCGCTCTTGCTGCTAACAATCCCACACTATCCATCTGTTTTGCAATGACTGGCTTCTGATTGCCTTCCGTCAATGTCACAATTCCCTTTAGCTCCTCTTTTGAAGGAAAACGAACCAAAATCTTAAACATAAATCGGTCTAGTTGCGCCTCTGGCAATGGATAGGTTCCTTCATTTTCAATAGAATTTTGTGTCGCGAGCACAAAAAAGGGTTCTGCGAGAGCATGGCTATCATTTCCCACAGTCACAGTATGTTCCTGCATTGCCTCTAGCAATGCCGACTGTGTTTTTGGGGTCGCACGATTAATCTCATCTGCCAAAATTAAATTGGCAAAAATTGGTCCACGCTCAAAAGAAAAAGCACTGCCGCGCTCATTTTTAATAATAATATTTGTTCCTGTAACATCGCTTGGCATTAAATCCGGCGTAAATTGAATGCGCTTAAATGACAAGTCAAAAACACTTCCAATCGTACTAACCAATCTCGTTTTTCCTAGCCCGGGCATACCTTCCAACAATACATTACCACCTGTAAGCATAGCAATCATGACCTGACGAATAATCTCGCGCTGCCCAATAATCCCCTTTTGAATCTCCTGCTCACAGGCAGCAATCCGCTGTGCCATATATGCTGGATCCTGCAATCCACTGTTCCCCAATTCCCCCATTTTCTTCTATCCTCCATAAACTTATGTTTAAATTTATTCATTAAAATTCGAGAAATACTCTTTGATAATCTCCTCCATACCACTCGGATACTTTCCAGCTGCAATTCCTTCATATGCATTTTGCTCATAGCTTCCAATTACTGCTTCATAAGACATATGTGTCCCTTCCCAGCTCAACCCATTTTGTGCATGAAAATAATCTGACGCATCATGGTCTACTGCATTTCCAGTTAAATTTTCACTGTCTGCAATGTCATTTGGAATACTAACATAATCATGTGGTGTATTGCTAGATCCCGTTCCCCTTCCAGTTCCAGAACCATCACCCTTATCACCTTGTCCATTGGAGCTATTTGCGCCATCTTCTCCAGATTGTCCGTTCTGCCCATTTTGATTGCCAGACTGTCCATTTTCATCATTGTTACCAGATTGCTTGTTCTGCCCATTTTGATTGCCAGACTGTCCATTTTCTCCATCTTTACTAGGGCTTCCAGACTGTCCTGAATTTTCTTGTGCAAGCTTCATCTCACGCATTTCTTGCAACTTTTCTGACAGTGCCTGTATAGATTCTGTTGTGATAGACGATACGTTCGCACCATTCTGCAAACTTTGCGCAAGTGCCTTTAACCCCTCCTCTGCATTTTCATATTTATATTCTAGTTTCTGCGACGCTGCTTTCATCATTTCGACAGTAGATACCTGTTGAAATTCATCCTGCGACGCCTGCAAATTTTCTGTCATCTCCTGCAAAGCTGCCTGTTGTTCTAATGTCAAATCCTGTTCCTGAGAAAGGTTTTCTAGTGTTTCCAAAATCTCTTCAATTTCCTCTGTCTTATTCCTTGCTTCTTCTCTAATTTTGTGAAGCTCCTGCGCACGTTCCTTCATAGCCGAAGGCATCAGAGCAAGAAAAGTCATTACTGTAAGCAACCCTATACAACTCGCTAAGCACTTCCATGACGGCCACATTACAATTCGTATTTTATCGCGATATATCTGCAATTGCTTCATGGCATCTGCCCGCTGAAGTTCAATCAACTTTCCTTCTTTTTCTAAATTTCCATAGGCTGTCACAATCCGCTCTGCAAAGCCAAAACTATCCATCACAAGTGCGGTCTGTTCCATATTGTTACGTTTTATAAAGGCTAGCACAAACGCGCTTAGTAACGAGAGAATCAATATTATTATCGTACAAATTCCAACATAATAAAAAGGAATGACTAAAGCTATCGCCTGAAACAAAATTCCTACACCAGCACCAATGCTTAGGGCAAACACTACTTTTTTTAGAAGACCTGCCATATTCAGCTTGAGACGATAAAACTGTATTATTTTTAGAAACGCTCTCTGATTCATGTTCCCCCTCCATTCCCTAACACACGCTTTCTGAAATAAATTTTCTTGCAATACTTATATTATTTTGGATTATTTTGGATTTGCATTTTGTTTTGTGTAGACTTCTTTCTGGAAATTTTTTTGGCGGAAGAATGCATTGGATTCACTTTCCAAGCAGCGATAAGCATAAACAAAAGTGCTAATAAGAATATACATGCAGCAGATAAAAACATCCATGTCTTTCCTTGTGACAAATGATACGTAAAAAATCCAACCTCTTTCCTATTAAAATTCGAGCCTGCCACACCAAAAAATGATTCTCCAGTCATAATCTGCATAAAAAACTCCTCAAAGAACACCCCTGGATTAATCAATAAAAATAACATTGATTCTCCTGCGCTTTCCCCTTTACTCCAAAGAAAACTTAATATAAGTGGAACAAATGTTAGAATATAAATCACAAAATATATCACAAAAGACAACACCACTGCTGCGATAGACCTACGGCAGAATGCAGAACAACAAATTCCAATACTTCCAGAAAACACTGACAGCAAAATAACTGTCAGAATAAAGTAAAACATACTACTCCATTCCAAACCTCCTATCACAAACGCTAACGCCATAATCGGCATTCCTGCAGCTACAAAAAAAAGAATCCGAATTACCGCAGATATCACTTTTCCCAACACAATAGAAAACGGTGACATACAGGTTGTCAGCATAATATCAAATGTCTGTCGTTCCTTCTCCCCAGAAATACTTGGCGCTGTAATAATAGGCACAATCAACGCCACAATAAACGCTTGTACTGCTGCTTGTACTGGAAATAGATAGATTAAGTAACTGTAAATATTATTGCTACTGTAATAACTATTATTCTCTGCCTGAATAATTGCAAGCGCCAACAAAAATGCTAAGGTCAATATAACTTCATAGGCAAACAGTCCCCAACTTAACCGCATGCTGCGAGCAGTTACTTGCAAATCCTTCTTTATAATTGGATTTAATCGTATTCTCACTGTAAGCCACCTCCTGTCAACTGCATAAACAACGCTTCCAAATTTCCTTCTTCTCGATAGAATCCTGTCAAGACAACTTGATTTTGAATCAACAGACCAATGAATGCACTCATCTGTTCGTCTGTATTATTATTTGTTATAACAATCTCATTTTCTCTCACAGACTCTACTATCACTCCTGCCTGCTCCTGTAAAAGACGCACTGCAGTTTCTATACCAGATGCGATTTGAATATGTATGCGTTTTCCGCCGGAGGCCTGCCGCATAATATCCTCAATGCGTCCTGCCATAATTAATTGTCCTTGATTCATTATTCCTATGCTTGTACACATCTCCGAAAGTTCGGAGAGAATATGAGAACTAATAACAATTGTTTTTCCCATAGAATGAAGATTTTTTAATAATTCCTTCATCTCGACACGTGCTCTTGGGTCCAGGCCAGAACTCGGTTCATCCAAAATCAGTAATTTAGGATTGTGCAGCAGCGCTCTAGCCACACAAAGTCGTTGTTTCATTCCGCGAGAAAGTGTATCCACATAAAATTCTTTCTTGTCTGAAAGGTTTACAAGTTCTAACAAGTCATCTGATAATTTTGCAATATCCCGCGAACGCATCCCATACATTGAACCATAAAAATCCATATATTCCCGTACTTTTAGATTATCGTACACGCCAAAGAAATCTGGCACATACCCAATCAGACGTTTCATTTCCTTTGTGCCCACTGCCGCCTCAATACCTCCGATTTGCACTGAGCCACTGCTTGCCTTTAAAAGTCCGCAGACAATGCGTATCGTAGTTGTTTTTCCTGCACCGTTTGGACCTACAAAACCAAACAAATCTCCTTCTGGTATATGCAATGAGAGGTGGTTGACAGCCGTAAATGAACCATACCTTTTCGACAAATCATTGATATATAACATACGAAAATCCCCCCTACTGTACAGAATACAAACATCCATATGATGTTTCACTACAACTGTCATCCACTACTTTATTCCAGTCTTGTGTCACACCGATAACCACTGTTTCATCTGAATCTTGTCGTGAATTCGCAACAGAAACACCAATTCCCAACGCAGCGATCAAATCCGTATCTTTCTTTTTTTTGTCGCGATAAACCTCATTCATATAATCATGCAAATAATCTTCCACCACATCATCATAGTTCTTTGAAGAAATGTATGCTGCCTTGTCTAGCTCGCGTGTTTCTCCGGCTGGAAGGTCGTTGTAGATAAATAAAAGATCATACATAATCACAGCAAAATACGCAAAATCTTGGTCTGTCTCATTTGTAACAGTACCCTTGATTCCTGAAACTACAAAATCTTCATTTGCAATAACGTCCTTCTTTTCCGAACCTTCCAACTTTATGTCAAATGAAATTGTTCCTGTCGCTTTTCTTTCTGCATTTCCAGCCTTAAAATAAGCATCCTCAAAACCTACATCTGGATTCAAACCAAAAGAAATCCTTTCTCCTTCTTTTACAATGTGATTGTGATACTTATCCTCCTCTTTATCATAGTAATGTTCTGACCAAAGTGGACCACAATACTCATATCCTTCTGCCAATTGCAACATCCACTCCTTATGCCCTGCATCATAACAGTGCATATAAGTTACCGCTTCTTGGTCAGAAGTACCTAGTTCCTCAACCGTAACAGAATACACCCTTGTATCCACTACTTCAAAACCTCTTCCTGCAATATAAACCAAAAAAATTCCGACAAATATTGTAATCGGAACTGCAATCCAATAAAAGTCCCGTTTTTTTAAGAAACGCAAAATCAAATACAAAATAGGACCTACAAAAATCACATATAAAACCACAATCACTCTAATCACATCAAAATTCAAGCGATTACCGCCGTTTCCAAATGTTCTAAAAATCCTGCGAATCACATATTCGTTCTGCAAGAATTTATCCCCAGAATCATACAAAATCTTTGTATAGGAATTGACTCGAACTAGAAGATCATATACATAAGTTTCCACGTCTTGTAGCACCAATTTCGACAGCGCATACGGCACAACTTGTATTGCACCACCTTCGTGCGAAGTAATAAAACTAACAATATCTCCATTTATATTGTACTGGTCATTCACATCTTCTAGTTCTGCCATAGAGAACTTCTCAAATTCATAATTATATTGGCTTTGATCAGAATGTTCGCTTGGTACATTTATTTTAGAACACGTGATTCCTAAAAAATTAAGTCCACTTAAAACTTCCTCCGCACGCTCTCCTGTACCAACAATTAGCATTCCGCCAGCTTCTATCCAATCCTGAATACTTTTTCGTTGTGCATCCGTTAAAATTCCAGTGTTATAATCATCAATTACCAAAAAAACCAGACCACTTTCTAACGAGGATACTAAATTATCCTGACTCAACTCGTACAACTTTATAGGTAATTCTGCACCACCATAATATAAATCTTTTCCTCCCATATCCAAATAAGTCAACGATGTATAGGAATCACTCAAAATCCCCATAGATAGTGTATCTGCTCCATCCAAAAAAAAGTTTGCAAAAGCTTTTGAAGCCACCAGATTATTTTCTTTATCCAATAGGGAAATGGATATAGAAGCACCCATATCATCCAAACTCTCTTTTGGTATTTTGACTAAAAATTGTTTTGTACTGCCTTGCGGCAAAGAAAGTTTTGTATCGTAGGCGCAATTCAACGAATAATATTTATTTTCTATGCGAACTCGTGCTATCCCATCCCAATTTTCTCCCGAATTGGAAAGAATTATCTGAATATTAAATGTCGAAAAATCCTGAGAAAGAAGTTGCGCATCAATGGAGAACGGTCCTTCTTGTGCGCAGATTATCGCTGGATTCTCCCTGATAAATACCCCACAGATTAAAATTCCCAAAACAAGAATTGCCAGAAGCTTTCTGGTAGACTTTATTTTGTCTTTCATGTCTATTTCCTTTCTTTGCCCTGAAAAAAATTCCTTAGGAACCGTTCAGTGATGTCTTTGAACAGTTACACAAATCGAATATATTCGATTTATTAAGTTATTTCTTAACAGCTCCTTAGATTCTAACTGCTCCAACTGCCCTAATATTCATTGGGTAGACATTGCTCTCTCCTACAAAATCAGCGATATATTTTACATAGTTATCCGCCTCTGCAAGTGGTACTAAGCACATAATTACTCCTGCAAATCCACCGCCATGTACACGGCATACACCATCTCCAATACTTCTTAAAAACAGTTCTGTAAGTGCAAGTGTACGTGTAATCTTCTGCTCTTTGCAATCCTGAAGGGAATAACAGTTCTGCAAAAGTTCCCATGAAGAAGTGCCAGATTCCTTGACAAGCTTTAACACAGTATTAATATCCTCTTTCTCAATTGCCGTTGCCATCTCATCCACTCTTCGATTTTCCTCAAAGAAATGAATCGCGCGAAGCAACGCTCTATCATTCTCTATCTCATTTGCATGTGTAAGCAATTTTTCAAGATTTGTCTCACATAAAAGCTCTACCCCAAGAACTTTAGCAGCCTCTTTCATCTCATTTGGAATCCCAGAATACTCTTCACTTAAGTCCGCATGTCCTTTTCCTGTATTTACAATGACAAGTCGATATCCTTTCTTCTCAAAAGAAAAAGTAAGTGGTTTGTACTCTGGCTGACTGCCGTTTGCAAAATCAAACAAAACAGGGCCACCAACTGCACATGCCATCTGATCCATCATTCCAGATGCTTTATTCCAATATACATTCTCAGAATACTTACCAATCTTAGCATAATCTGCACAGTTCATTGCCCCATCATTAAAGAAATGGTTGACCATTGTACATACAAGCATCTCAAAAGAAGCCGAAGAACTCACTCCTGCCGCCGCAATCACATTTGTAGAAACATACGCATCAAATCCACCCACTTGAAATCCAAATTTGCGCGCGCCTTCTATCATACCTGCAAGCAAGGCAACCGTTCCGCCACCTTTCACAACACTGTCCAGTTTGGCTGTATCCACTACAATTTCCTTGTCATAACCTTCACTCATAATATGTATGATACTGCTATTATTGGGACATGCCGCACCGATTGTATCCAAATCAATACTACCTGCGATCACTTTACCACCATTATGATCTGTATGATTTCCTATGATTTCTGTCCTGCCAGGCGCCGAGAAAAACTCCGCCGTATCATGACCATACTTTTTCTGAAAGTTTTCTGCCAAAGCACCAAGGCGCTCTGCACTCTTTACACACTCACCATAAACCTTTTCCAGTCTCTCACTGCTTGGAATATTCATTTTTTGTTCCTCCTTGTTTTTTCGTTATTTTTTCTACTCCATTATACATCAAAGTTTTTCAAAATCCAATAAATTCCTTTCGCAATCCTAATATCAGGTTCCGAAAAATGACCTCCGTGATTCCATTCAAGAATTCCTTGAACATTTTCCTGATGTTCACAAAGTAGCGCATACACTTTTTTGGTGTTGTCTTTTACTACTGCCATCTGCCTATTTTTTGTTCGTTCCTCTTTGTCGCCAAGACTTAGATAAATGTATCTTATGTCATCTTTATCAACTGTGTCTACTCTCCTTTGGACAAAATTAAGTATCCCCTCATACCACAGAGAACCGGAACAACTAACCATACCCAAAAAAATATTACACGAACAGTATACCCACAGGCCAAAAAGACCTGCAAGGGAATATCCAACTAAAAACCGAGCAATTTTGCACTCTTTTTCCTCAACATATGGAATCAAATGTTCTACAATCCATTTTTGGGTACATTCTGCTTTTCCGCCAAACCCTTCCTTCCCAAAAACTGGTTCTGCTGCCCAAGGTGAAAAATCATCGTTCCAGTTTATAGACTCATACGCTGCCAAACAAAAAGTCACATTTGGCAACCGTTCACGCAAATATGACACAACTGTCATAACTAAATCTTGACTTTCCTCTCCAACTCCCCAGTAAAATACAGACAATCTTTCATTTGATTTCTCAATATTTTTATTCTTGTAGATATGACACTTTCTACCATAAACTATCACTGTCCTCAATTCTTCTGTCATAATAAAATTCCTATCTTAATATTTATTTGACCGCCGCCAAATCTTGCGCTTTTCTGCTTCTTGAATTAGCTCTTCCCGAAAATCTGGGTGCGCAATTGAAATTAAACCTTCTGCTCGTTCCCATGTAGAACGACCTTCAAGATTAATTACACCATATTCTGTAGCTAGAAAATAAACTTGACTTCTAGGTGACGTAATAATATCCCCGTCAAACTGCGGACGAACCCGGGAATGATACATTCCATTCTTATCCTTATAGACAGAACTCATACAAATAAATGCTTTTCCGCCGTGTGAAGCGGAAGCGCCTATCAAAAAATCTAGCTGTCCTCCTGTACCACTAATCTGTCTGGAACCAGAACTTTCTGCTGCCACCTGTCCATATAAATCAACAGATACACAACTGTTGATGGACACCATATTGTCAATCTGTGCAATGACCCCCGGTCTGTTGACATACTCCAAAGGATATGCTGCAATACCATGATTGTCATCCACCCACTCATAAAGTTCTGGCGAACCAACTGCGCAGCCAAATACCCCTTTTCCTCTATCTATTTTTTTGCGACGATTTGTAAGTTTCCCCGCCTTATACATACTTAAATACGCATCCGAGCAAAGCTCTGTGTGCATCCCCAAATCTTTAATATCCGACTCTGCAATCAGCTCACCAAGTGCATTTGGCATGCTGCCAATGCCAAGTTGAAGGGTTGCGCCATCCACAATGTAAGGCAGAATTTTCTCTGCAATTTTTCTGTCGGTATCCGTAGGTAAAATCGCCTTGCTGCCCACAAATGGTTCATGCTCTCCCTCCACAATATAATCCACATCCGAAATGTGAATACACTCATCATAACCACCATGCACTTTGGGCAAGTGTTCATTAATCTCGACAATCACAATATCTGCCACGCGCGTTATCGGCGCAGCCACACCTGTATTGACAGAAAAATTAAAATAACCATGCTTATCCATCGGTGATACACTCACCATCACTACATTTACCTTTAGAAAAAACTCATAGTAAGCAGCATTGTTGTGAAATACCATAGGAATATAATAGCAGAGTCCTCTATCACACAATTTCCGTTCGTAAGAAGAACAATGCCAACTGTGATATGTAAAATGCTTTTGAGACGCATCACACTCCGCCACCATTATTGGTCCTGCAATTAAATTACCACGTATCTTTACATCATAAAGTTCTTCTCTGCGCTTCGCCAACGCCCTATCCAACAAAACTGGCTTTCCAAGGCAACTTGTATAATCAATCCAATCGCCACTCTTTACTACCTTTACCGCCTGTTCTGGTGTTGTAAGTTTGCCTTTGTATTCAGTTTGAAAATTATGCAGCATTGTATCACCTTCATTTCTAAAGAAGTAACTTATATTTTCCTATAAAAAACAATTACATTAAAGAGTATGTGGATACCCCATCTTATTTAGCTCATCTTTTACAGACGATAGGTCTTCAATTTTGCTGTTCAATCTTTGGATCATTTCAAGCGTTAAAGCCTCCCCATTGTACACTTTTTCAACAAGATCCACCGGTATGCTTTTTTGATAATACCATTGACAAAAATCAACATATTTCTGTGGATTTTTGTCCAATATATCAAGCATTTCTGCTGAACCATCTTTCTGTGTACCAACCATATTCGACCTACTCCATTTTCCATCCTTTGTCTTCCAGATACAAAATGTAGTTCTTATACTTTCTAAAGACTTCTTTATAAACTCCTGAAATACATCTGGTAAACCTTGTACTATCTCTTTCATTTTAAGAATATTCTCTTTTTCCTTATCATTTTGTTTGTGCCACTGTATACAACCATCATCATCAAATGTGTAATATATCTCATCATCGTAGGAACAATTGTCAAACCCATTAATTACACACCCATCTGAACAAAACAAAATCATCATATTACTGTTGCATCCACTTCTCACACTACCACAACCATTAATCAATTGAAATATTTCTTTATTGTCGCCCCAATTAGAATTATAAAAGTAATAACGATATCGATGGTCCTGACACATCACAATTTCTAATGCTGCGATTCCTTTACAAATTCTATGTAAATCTTCAATATCAGGCATACTTGACAAATCTTTTATCAAACACATAGTCCTCCTCCTCAAATTATAACTTTTTTTAATTTTATCATTTAAAGCCACTCATTACAATAAAATTTACAAATGCTCCTTGTTTTTCTGTAACAGTTCATCCTTTGGGGCTCCGTGTTACAGACATTAAGCCATGCAAAACCACGTATCGCATATTTCCTCTGTATCGATGTGTACAATCAAGCAGGGAAAGTTCTTCCCCTACTCGCGCGCTGGGCACCCGTCAGCGAACCGATAAATCGGTTTGATGACAAATTTCACTTGGGTGC
>BLMC01000063.1 GCA_011959805.1 Lachnospiraceae bacterium
TGTCTACATAGTCAGACCAATTTTCCTTACCACTTGCAAAATCACCATTCTGTATCAGCTCTGTCCCAACTTCCACTGGTGGCTTTTCTGGTATATCACCATCTTCACTGATTTTCTCAACACAAATATCATCAATTTCAATTGTAGATGCTGGTGTAGGAATTGATTCATTTGTCTCATTATCCTTAATCTGTCCCATTGAAAGAACAAATGTAATTTCTCTTTCTGTAGGTTTTTCTACATTCAGCGTAAAATCTACTGCTTTTTCTTCATTTGCATTCAGTACAAGGTCTTCTCCTCCGTACCAATCATACGCCGGATTTAAGAACGCATACTTTACTGTCCTTGATTCTGTAGATTTGATTTTCATCCGCACTTGATAAGATGCTCCTTGTTCCAGTGTTAGAAGTTCAGCATGTTTTAGCTGCACATTCCAGTCTTCTGTACCAACATTATGAATCTGATAAGCAGCTTTTCCTTCTGTAAAGTTTACTTCAGCTTCACCAGGTGTTGTCACTGCATTTATCCAGTGTGCATTCCCTTCTGTAAAATCGCCATTTTGAATCATATTCTTTCCTGGGTCTACTGGTGGGTCTACTGTCTCCTCTTGAGGCTCTGTCTCTTCCAAATTGATATTGTCAATCACAATTGTGTGTTTTTGTGCAATTTGTTTTCCGCTTACAGCGCCCATAGAGATACTAAGAATAGTATCTGCGTCCGTCTCCGATTTCATTTGAAATACTTTTTCAAATGTTTGGAACTCTGCTGTCAATGCTGCCTTCGGCTGTCCAGAATAAGGCGTCCAATCATCATCGCTTGTGCCGTCTCTTTGCAGTGCATACATAATCTCTCTATCTACTGTTGACTTGGCATCAAATGAAAGTTTATACCACTTGTCTTTTTCAAGCTTAATCCCACTTTGCTTTAACTGAATATACCAATCTTGATCGCCAGTATCAGTGATATCCATAGAAAACGCATCCTTTTCATTAAGAGAATCTACGATATAATCCGAAACCTTCGCCGCATCGTTCAGGTATACTTCATAGCCCAGCAATCCATTAGAGAAATCTCCATTTACAATCATGCAATCTTCCCGAACACATACATTATCAATATATGTAGTACCTGCATTTCCAAGCAAGAAACAAATCTCGCTTCCATTCAGCTCTGTAGGAGTCTCAAACTCATATTTATAACTTATTTTATCTTTTGTCAGTGCACTGTCAAAGGTCTTTCCAGCTATTGTAGTCTGTATAGTCTTATCTCCATCTGCATAAGCATCAAAACTCAGAATATACTTCTTTCCACTAGAAATCGCAATGTCTTCTTGAAATACAGTTACCTTATCAAGACCATTTACAGAATCTGGCACTACCACTTTCAACTCCCGTATACTGTCATTTGTAACGGATACTTTTGCACCTTTGCACTGTCTAGTTTCCCAATCCCAATACGCAAGGCGCAGTCTTCCTGGCTCGTTTCCCTCATTAAATTGTCCATTGTAAACATAATTGCCGTCAGGCAATACACCCTTTTCCTCTTCTTCGGCATCACCTTCTTTTAGCAATCTTACATTACTAATATGAACTTTCGCAATCGATCCTTGATTTCCAAGATTAAATTCTACTCTGCCATTTGCATCACTATCCGCAGTCATATCAAAAATATGTTCGTATGTCTGCTTCTCTGTTGTTAAGTTTACAGTCTTATCATCCAAGTAACGGATATATCCTCTATCAGGCGCTGAAATTCCTGTAATCATTGTGCGTGCTTCCTCTGCATAAGCATCATAAGTCAATTTATATTTTGCACCATTTTCCATTGGCAGATTTGCTTGCACTACTTGTACGCCATAGTTTACTGTACCTGCACTTGTCGATGTGATATGCAGCGCATTATCAGAAATCTCTGCTGTTGCAGCGCCGCCATTTGCAAAAAGTATCTGCCAATTGGAATCTTCTTTGGTCAAATCTTCTACTTTTGCAAAGTCACCGTTAATAATATAATTCCCTGTTTCATCTGGATCTCTAAGCTTCACTTCATTTTCTGGCTTGTCAACATCTGTTTCATAATCGTCTTTTTGATATACCCGAACATAGTCAATCACAAACTGTGCATTTTCTTCAAATACTGCATCCTCATCTGGATATCCTACCCAACTACCACCAACTGCCAGATTCAATATCATATAAAATGGCTGATCATAAGGCGCGGGATAAGCAACTTTTCCAAATCCGGGTTTTTGTGTAAACCAATCATTCACTGTATAGAACAAGATATCATCTACATAGAACCGAAACTCATCTGGGTCCCACTCACACGCAAATACATGAAAATCTTCCCCGAAATTTGTCTGTCCTTCTGGCAAGGTATAACTCCCTTGTTTTTGTGTATGTGGTTCCCCAAAATGAAGGGTTCCATAAGTTGTGGAAAGTGCACTTCCATGAACCTCCATCACATCAATCTCACCACACTTTGGCCACTGACCATAATAACTCTCATCTTCTGGCATCATCCAAAATGCGGGTAAAAATCCTTTTCCGCTTGGAACCTTTGCTCTTACTTCAAATCTTCCGTACTGATAATTTTTCTTTCCCTTTGTATTGATTCTTCCTGATGTGTAATATGCCTTACCATCTCTTATTTCCTTCAATGCTTGAATGTAGAGTTTCCCATCTTGAACATATGTATTTTTCTCAGAATCTACATATTCCTGTAACTCTGCATTTACCCAGCCAGGCTCATGATACTCAAAATTCCAATCATTGAGATTCAGTTTATCCCCGTCAAATCCATCTTCCCAGACAAGTTTATATGCCTCAGCAATATCACCTTTTCTTTTTGCTGGTATGCTTCTGGTATTCTCTGCATCACAACGACTGCATACTTGCTTTTCCAAACCGGCTGCATTTTCTGTCGCCTTAACTATCACTGTCCACCTCCCAAATTGGTGTCCTAATGGCGCGAGAACTTCCTGTTTCTTTCCACTGCATTTTGTGCAGATATATGTTGTAAGTCCTCTCTCCTCACAAGTCACCACAATATCATCTTTCTCTGCACCTTCTGTTAACTTCCAATCATGTTCCTTACAATCTGTTACCATTACATGGCAAACAGAAGTAATCCCATTTGCTGTCACATTAATATCAGCATTTCCAACCTTTTTGGCCGTGATAATACCTTTTTTAATTGCGACTGCTTTTGTATTAGATATCCTATACTTCACAGACTGGCTTGCACCAACAACATCTACTGCTAATTCTGCTGTATCGCCTACATTCAATAGATAATATTTTTTCTCAAGTGTTACTTTAGATTCTTTTACACGAACCCAGCACTTGGCGGTCACGCCGTTTGCTTCTGCTGTAATTAGCGTTCGACCAGGTTTTTTTGCTGTTACTTTGCCTTTTGCATTCACTTCTGCAATATCATTATTACTGCTTTTCCAAACTGTCTTTTTATTGGCGCCATCCACAATTGCTTTTATTGTGACAGTATTGCCCTTTCCTTTTGTGTAAAGCATATATTCACTCTGATTTAATGTGATTGTTGGTACAAATTCCTGTACTGTCACAATCACCTTATCTGTAACACCATTTGCCTCCGCTGTAATAATTGCAGTTCCTACTTTTTTTGCTGTAATTTTTCCCTTGCTCACAGAAGCCACTTTGGTATTGTTACTCTTCCATTTTACAGCACTTTTCCGTCCAGTTACACGGCAATCGAGTGTATAGGTCCTTGCAACACCTTTTGTCTTTAAATGAACAATTTTTTCTATAATTGCTGTTGTTGTACTTGCCACTTCAACTTTACAAGTATCTGTTTTCCCATTACATGTCACTGTAATAATCGCAGTTCCTGCACCTTTTGCCGAAACAAGTCCATTATTATCTACCGTTGCAACAGTATCATTATTGCTGCTCCATACAACAGTATCATTTCTTGAAGCGTTTGTCTTTAATTTTTTTGTCTCAGCAGTATCTTTCGTCTTATAAAGCAATACATGTTCCTCATTGATAGAGATTAAACCTTCCTCTACCTTAACATGGCACTTTGCCGAGACACCGTTTGCCGTAGCAGTGATATCTGCCTCGCCCGTTCTCTTTCCTGTAACCTTTCCACCCTTCACTGTCGCAACAGTTGCGTCAGAAGTAGTCCATGTCACTTTCTTATTTGCACCGACAATCGCAGGAATAAGTTTTATAGCACTTCCCGTTCCTCTTGTGCTTAACTGCATCTCCTTAAGACTTAATGAAAGTGCATTGTCCTTTACAGTTATTTTACAAACTGACGACTTTCCGTTTGCTGTTGCGATAATGTCTGTCGTCCCGGCTGCAACAGAAGTTACTTTTCCTGTTGCATCTACAGTGGCAATCTTTTTGTTTCTACTACTCCATAGCGTATCTTTATTGGCACCTTTTACAGTCGCTTTTAATTGTATTGTGTTTCCGTTAGATGTTACTTTTGCGTTCTCCGAAGCTGGTGCACAGTAGATAACAGCTGTCGCCTTATTTAATTTGATACTTGGTTCCACTACTGTGACAAGACATGTCTCACGCGGAAAGCCAATTCCTGATGAAATAATGGCTTTTCCTTTTCTGAGCGCTGTCACTACGCCTTTTTCTCCCTCTTGCTCCACCGTCGCAACGTTCTCATTCCAAGAAACCCATCTGGTCTTTCTGCCTTCTGGAAGTTTCTCAATCTCGAGAACTAATGGATTCTTCTCATCACCAATATTCACGGTAGCAGTCTTGATATTAATGCCAAAACTACTCTCCGCATATACTGCCATCCCTCCAATTAGCAATGTCAGAAGCAATGTCAGAAGCAATGCATATACTTTTTTTCTCATCTGCATTTTCCCTCCTATGATTGTGTTTAGACCTTTCGTTACTCTGTACAAACCTTTTGTTTTCTCACCCCCCCCCCTTTATAAAAATGTTTAAGCTTTTTTATAAAATACTATACTTGAAACATCTGTATTTGTGATTCCAACGCTTCTGCTGATGTTGTCAACTCCTCAGACTCTTTTGCAACAATCTCACTGTTTGTCATTAAACCATCTGCTTGTTCTACCAAGATATCCGATGAACTAAGTATCTCCTGCGAACTTGCTGCCTGCTCCTCCGAAATTGCAGCCACATTGCGTGCGACATCTTCCACTTGCTCTACTTTTTGTATCATCTGCTGTGCTAGCTCTCCAACCACAGCAATATTTTCAAAGATTGTGTCATAGGTAATCACTGCATTTCCTATTAGTGCACTGCTACTATTGATATTTTCTACACTGCCGTTTGCCTGCTCAATAACATCTCCAATCAATGCCTGTATCTCCAATACAAGATTGTCAATATGCTTCACCGAATCCATGCTAGTCTGCGCCAATTTTCCAATTTCTAACGCTACCACAGTAAACCCTTTTCCAGCCGCACCGGCGCGTGCTGCCTCAATAGAAGCATTTAGGGATAATAGATTGGTCTCATCTGCAATATCCCCAATCACTCTTGTAATATTGGTAATCTCACCGGAAGCATTCCCCACCTGATCAATTGCACGCTGTAACTGTCGCACAGAATTGTCAATGCGTTGCATTGCTGTATCCACACCTTGCATGACCTCTTTTCCCTTCTGAGAAATGCTGACAGTTTCCTTCATTCTGCCATTCATGCCATCGCCATCCTCTTTTGTCTCTGCCACAAGAGAAGCGAGTATTGTCGCACTTTTTGCAATTTCATTGACAGAGACAGAAAGTTGTTCCACAGTCAAATTCAAATCTTTCATTGACTGATTCTGCTTTTTTGACGCATCAAACATCTGTCCAGATACTTTTTTGCTATTGTCTGCCTGGTCGTGTAAAATATGAGACACACTGTCTATAGAAGCAAGCATCCCCCGCATTGTAATAATAAACTGTTCTACGCATCGGCTCATAATCCCAATTTCATCACTACTTCCCACAGCTTTATAGGGCGTGAAATTGCCACCTGTCATATTTCTAATGACTTCTGTCAATCCTTGCACTGGATGAATCACCACATGAATAATCCGCTCAATTAATACAGTCAAAGCCAATATAGAGACAACGCCAAAAAGAATCATAATATTTCTAATACCATTTAGGTCACGATATACTGTAGCTGCTGGAACATAGGATACCAATACCCAATCTGTACCAAAAATCTCCTGAAATACAGTAATATTTCCATCAATTTCCATCAGATTCATTTCTCTCTGAGAAATCTTATCCGCAATCTCTCTCATAAACGAACTGTCCAATGTATCCATCTGCTTAGAAATCATTGTTTTATCGCGCGACGCAAGAATTGTATTGTCATTAGCATTTACCAAGAATGCTTCTGCATTTTCCATCTTTACAAAGCTATTGACATAAACACTGATTTTATCCAATGACAAATCCATTGCAATAACACGTACATCGTTTGAATCTGTTCGCAGCGTTCCACACACACTAATAATTGGCACTCCGCTCTCATTAGTATAAGCGTTAGTAAATCCCACGTTTACTCGAGTCAATCCATCACGAAACCATTCTGTCTGTGTCACATCCGTATTTTTTATCTGTTCAGTATCTTTGGTAGTATGTAGCTGCTTATTCATCATAAAGGATACATTACTGATTTTTACGCCCGCTGTTGAGCCTGCCGCACCAAGATTAAATTCCATACGTGCATTTGCATCATCATAATCTGTCATGGAAAACTCATAAGAATATGTTTGCTTTTCTGTTGTCAAATTGACAACAGTATCTTCAAGATAACGCTTATACTCCCTGTCTGGTGCTGTAACGCTAACTTTCATTGTCCTCTCCTCATTCGCATAAGCGTCAAATTGAACGGAATAAGTCGCGTTTTGTTTCACAGGAATATTAGGTTGCACAAACTGGACACTATAATCCACCGTTCCTTCATTGGTAATGTCAATAACCGCCTCTCCTTCCTGAATTTGCGCCTCTGCCACACCTTCGAGCGCTGTAAAAAACATCCAGTCCTTATCATCTGCCAAATTTTCTTGAATTGAAAAGTTTCCATTATTCAAATAGTTTCCTTCTGCGTCCGGCGCTCTCAGTTCGACACTTTTTACAGGTTTTGCCTGAAAAAGAGTTCCTTCTGCATCCGCAATATAAAATCCCTCAGAATAATTATTATCATAATTATAATAAGAATCCAAAAAATCCTGCAATTGTGCATCATCAAATCCCATTTCCTCGATAGCTTGTTTTGCGACACCAACAGACACAAGATTTCTTTCCAGCCAAGCTTCCATCTCTGCTGCTTGACTTTCTACAGATGTCTGCAAAAGATCATGCGCGTTTGATTGAATTACACTTTTTGATACATAATAAGACAACCCTGTGAGCACTGTCATAATAACAAAAATTACAGGCATGATAATTCCTAGAAGTTTTATTTTTATGGATATAAATTTTGTCTTCTTTGTCATAATTTGTTCCCCATACTTTCTTATACCAACCTACCTGTACTGTGCCACATTTTGGCTGTCCACCTTTTCAAATGGTATCAATATATACTTTCCATCTTCTGATGCACCTTCCATATCTGCAATAGACTTGCCTGTGGCAAGTCTATTTGCTGCCTCCACAGCAGAAGTAATCTGTGCCGCAGTCGGTTGATAGACCGTGAAATCCATTTCACCTTCTGCAATCGACTGACAACCGCCTACAGAAGCATCTACTCCCAAAAATAATATTGTACTTGTATCAAGTTCCCTCTCCTCAAATGCTGCTAAAGCGCCAAGCGCCATATCGTCATTGTTTGCTGCCACGCAATCAATCGATTGACCTGTTCTAAGAAACAATTGCATCATTTCTTGGGCTTTCTCACTGTTCCAATCCGCATAGTCTTCAAAAACATAATTAATTTTCTTCCCGCTAGCTTTTAGTGTTTGTTTCAATCCCTTAGTTCTACCAATCGCGCCCGACGCATCCTTTGGCCCTTTCAATATCACTACATTGATTTCTTGCTTCTGACCAAATTTCTCTAAGATGTATTCTGCTTGATATTGCCCTGCCATAAATTCATCCGATGCCACATAGATATAGCGATCTTTCTCCAGTGCCCTATCTTCCGGCGCATTATTAATAAAGACAATCGGTGTATCTCCTGCCGCTGCTTTAACTTCTGTCACTGTATCCGGCGAGACTAATCCGCACAAAAACACATTGCATCCATCTACGGCAGCATTCTTTATCTGGGCATCCTGTATCTCCACAGAATTCTGAGCATATCCTACGTCGAACGAAGCATCATATAATGTCGCACATTCCTGCAGTTGGCTCGCCCAACCTTCATAATAATCTCCATCCTCAATCGCAGAGTAATAAATTTTCATGTTACCATTTGTTTTCTCTGACTGACACCCACTTCCGAGCAATACAAACATCATTGCTGCCAAAAGTATTCCCTGTCTTTTCTGCATCATAGCACACCTCCGATTCTTTTTAAGACCCCCCAACAGCCAAAGCCGTTGGGGTGTCTTTTATGCACACAGATTTATCCTTTGACACCGCCAAGTGTCACACCTGCGATAATATACTTTGATAGAATCAGATATACAAGAATAATGGGAACAATTGCCACCATAATCATCATGTAAATTTTTCCCATATCACGATTCATATAATCAGCGCCTCGAAGAAGTGCAATCAGAATTGGCACTGTCATCTTATCCTTTGACTGAATAACCAACGCTGGAACGAAATAATTATTCCATGACCCTACAAAGGTAAAGATTGCCTGCACTGCCATCGCTGGTTTCATAATGGGAAGAACAATTTGATTAAAGGTACGAAATTCCTTGGAGCCATCAATTCTTGCAGCTTCAACCAACGAAAGCGGAAGTGATGACTGCAGATAACTGTACATAAAATAAAATACAGAGGGCGATGCAATTGATGGTATAATCAAAGGAAGCAGAGAATCATTCATACCCATCTTTGTAATCAAACGCAAAAATCCCATTGCAGTAACCTGTGTTGGCATCACAAGAATCGCCATAATAAATGTAAATGCAATTTTCTTTAATTTAAAGTCATATGCGTACAAACCATATGCCGTCAAAGCGGAAAAATAAGTACAAATTGCCGCTGAACAGCCCGAGACAATCAAGCTGTTTATGATGCCCCGCACCATTGGAAAGGTTCCATCATTTGTCACATTTTTTAAATTTGTCAAGAAATGGCTTCCAGGCAATGCAGAAAATCCTTTTTGCAAATCTGCATGGGAACGTGTTGAATTGACAAACAGGATATAGAAGAAAAATAGACACATAAACGACAGAATAACAAGCAATACATGCGCAAAAATAGTACGAAAACTATTGTATCCTTTTGATTTCATTAACTTATCTCCTTTCTGCCTTTTTTCTCTTTTTTGCGGCAGCCTTAGAACCATCTGGATCATCGTCATTCGTCATTCGATATACAATAAAACATAAGATTCCACTCACAATGAACAAATAAACAGATAATGCACCCGCCATACCATAATTTTTACTCTTTAAGTGATTGTTAAGAAACATAATCAACGTTGTAGAAGTACGGTCTGGACTTCCCTGACCATTGGTTAAAATCTGTGGTACATCAAACATTTGAAGACCGCCGATAATAGAAGTGATTAATGTATAGGCAAGAATTGGACGAATCATTGGAAGTGTTATGTAGAAAAATCTCTGTACACTATTGCATCCATCAATCTCTGAGGCCTCAAAAATGTCTGGACTAATCCCCATAATCGCAGCCATCAACATAATCGTCGTATTGCCAAACCACATTAAAAAGTTCATTATGCCAATTAGCGACCTTGTACCAAAAACAGTCCCCATAAAATCAATTGGACTCTCTGTCAGTCCCATAGACAACAAAATGGAATTGATTGGACCCTTATTAGAGAACAAGGTAAAGAACAACATTGCAAACGCAGAAGCCATAATTAGATTTGGTAGATAAATCACTACTTTAAAGAATTGCTGACCACGAATCTTAAGCCGCACATCTACAAACCAAGATGCAAGCAAAAGTGCAATTACAATTTGTGGGACAAAACCAATGAGCCACAAAATCAATGTATTTCCCGCATATTTCAACATATCGGATTTTAGCAAACTGGCATAGTTCTCCATTCCAATAAAATTAGGGCCGATTTGCTTCAGTCCAGAACGATAATATTCAAAAAAGCTGTATCGGATTGTATCAATCAACGGGATAAGCGAAAAAATAAAAAAACTGACAAAAAACGGAAGAATAAAAATATATCCCCATTTCGAGTAATTTATCTTCTTGTGTTTTTGTTTCATCAACTACCTCTCCCTTCTTTCTAAATATGCGGTGCATAAATGCACCGCAGTCTATATTTTTATTGTGGCCACTGAATCTCTGTGATTTCAGGATAACGCTCTCTAATTGCTGTCTCAAAGTTTTCTTTTGCCTTGTCATAGTCAATCTGACCCTGTAAATAATCACCAAATGTATTCTGAATCAGTTCTACGCAACCCTGGTCATATGCTGATAGCGGAGCCATCTTAATTGTGTCTGCGCCAGGTGTAAAGTAGGTATATGGATTCTGTCCACCAAGGAAATCTGATGCAAAAGAATCATCCTGCGCTGCTGCCTGCATTACAGATTTCGCATTTGTAAAGTCTGCATACTCCTTTGAAATCTTTGTCAGATTATCCTGATTTGCTGTCAATGCCAGAAGAATATCCTTTACGTGCTGTGGATTGTCCGTTCCTTCCGCAGCAAGAACAAACGTTCCACCCCAATTATATGACAATGGTGCATTCGTAACAGCCCATGCGCCTTCCTCACCATCCCAGTTTGGCTTCAACTGTGTGTCAATTCCCCATGCTGGGAACAAAAATGCAAATACCTTAGCACTAGAACTCATTGCTGTAAACCAATCGGAATTCCACTGTCCTTTTACAGTAGGATCAAAGTAACCCGCAGCCTTCCATTCCTTAGAATCCTCTACCCAATCAAGAATCTTTTGGTCAACTCGAATAACGGTTTCGCCTGGTGATACCCATGCATTTTCCATACTATTATTATATGTACGGAATGTATCTGCATAGCTTGAAAATGCATAATATCCTTTTGCCTTAAGTTCTTCCGCAGTCGCTTTCATAGTATCCCAATCTTGAGTTTTCTTGCCAATTTCTACAGGGTCATCTGTGCCGAAAACTTCTTTTGCGATATCACGGCGATACACCAGAACACCTGGACATGCTTGCCATGTGGAAGCCCTCATCACACCATTTTGATCGCTAGCAACTGTCTTGGTAAATTCAAACTGATCCGCCAAATCGGTATCAGGATTAATTCCAAGCGATTCAAGCGGCATTGCAGCATCGATATCTGCATCTGTGTACTTGACAATATAATCCAGCTCTGCCGCAAATATATCAACTTTGTCATCATCAGATGCAGTCAACTGATTGCCAAGTGCTTCGTCAAGCTTATCTTGGTATACCCCATCCTGATTGGGATTAATAATCCAATGAATTTCTGTCCCATCCTTTAAGGTAGAAGAAGTCCCATCTTCAGAGGTACTTTCAATCTCTGGATAAACTGCTGTGATACGAGTACGAAGCTCATCATTAAAACTGTAAACGTTGATAACCTTTCCTTCGTCTGCCGCCGGTGTGGGAGTTGCTTCTGCCACATTATCATTGCCTGATGCCGCTACATCATTATTGGATGCTGCCGCTTCATTGTTTGAAGATGCTGCTGTTCCCTGTGCATCATTGGATGAATTATCACCTCCTCCACATCCTGTAAGCGATGTCATAATCATAGAAACTGCCAATAAACTGCTGATGATTTTTTTCTTCATTTTAAAATTCCTCCCTTGTTCAATCATTTTTATTGTAACAAAATCGTTACATCTCACTTACAAGACCGATTATAGTGTATATTGTTTACTTCTTATATAAAATCAGTTGTAAAAATATCAAAATCATGACATAATTATAATTATGTTTAAAAATGTAGAAAAAAAGACTAAATTTTTAGTGAAATAGAAGGAGAACTATATGAACAGTTTAAGAAATGAATGGTATCGGCGTGAACTTTATGAGAGTGAATCGGAAGCATATCATCGTCCTATGGAGAAAGAATACTCTTTTTATTCTGCTGTAAAAAACGGAGATATGGAATTTGTTCGCAAAAATTTGAATCAAGGAGATTTTACCAATCCTGAGGGAATGGGCGTATTATCCAAGAATGCACTGACAAATCTAAAATACCACTTTGTCGTCACAGTTGCTCTTATTACAAGACACTGTGTTGAGGGAGGGCTTGAGTTAGAACAGGCATACCGTCTTAGCGATTTTTATATTTTAAAAATGGATTCCTGCACTACTATTAAAGCTATCACAGAATTGCATCAAGATATGGTGCTTGACTTCACTGGAAAAATGCTTGTATTGCAAAAAAATGTAATCCTTTCCAAACCGATTATGCTCTGTACTGATTATATCTACAGCCACATAAACGAACGAATTACCATCAATGAACTTGCAAATTATACAGCGCTATCGCCAAGTTATCTTTCACGCCTTTTCAAACAAAATTTAGGGATATCCATCAGCGACTATATTCGAGAAAAGAAAATAGAGAAGGCTGAAAACCTTCTCAAATTCTCTGACTATAGTTTAATTGACATTGCCAATTATCTTGCATTTTCCTCACAGAGTCATTTTATCCAAACCTTTGAAAAATATGTTGGATTGACACCTAGGAAATATCGTGACCGAAATTATCATAAAACATGGTAGTTCATTTCTTCTTTATTTTCCATATAGGGCACTTGCTGCAACAAGTGCCCTGTATATTCAAGAATATTATAGGCATTCTGCTGCGGCGTACAAATCAACTTTGCTGACATACACCCAATTTTCCCCCTATAATAAAACCCTTTACGACATATACAACTCTATTTCATTTTCTTTTTTAAGAATATCTGCGGGGATATAATTTCCCTCCATTTCTTGACCATTTACTCTCAATGATTTACATCCAGATTCAACATGACCAGAATTATTAACTTTAATATGAAGATGACTTCCCCTAAAATCTTTGTCAATCTCAAAATAGTTCCAATCTTTTGGAACAGAGGGCGCAATTCTCAATCCTCCAAAGTCAGGACGCATTCCAAGGATTCCCTCGACACACCCTACCATTACAGTCGATGCTGTTCCTGTGAGCCAATGTACATGAGAACGACCAAAATGCGGGCTGTCCTTCCCTTCCGTAAACTGTCCATAGCAGTATGGTTCCAACTTGCGGATTTCCGCACTGTCATTCTGAGCAGCTGGTGCATTTTCTATAAAATATGTAAATGCGCGTTCTCCATGTCCACACAGCGCTTCCGCAAGAATAATCCAGCCTTGTGACTGTGAAAAGATTCCAGCATTTTCCTTGACCCCTGCATTGTAAATTACAGCAAGCGCACCATCAAATGCATCCAGATGATATGGTGGGTCCATAAGAACTGCTCCATAGTCTGTATTTAACTGCTTATTCACTAGATTAAGTGCTATATCTGCCTGTTCGTTCGTAGCAAGACCACTGATAACAGCCCAACTTTGCGGATTAAGCCACATATTAGCCTCCTTGTCCGTCCGCTTTCCAATAACTTCTCCTTTTTCTGTAAATCCTCTAATAAATCGATCCTCATTCCAGCAAAGTTTTTGTAGCAAACTATTTAACTGCTCTTGTTTCTCATCCAAATATTTTATGTATGCATTATCATTTTTATAAGATGCAAATTTTTTTAGAATTGTCATTGCATAATAATATTGAAAAGCCACAAAAGAAGACTCTCCATCCTTTCCAAGACGCAAACAATCATTCCAGTCCGCATAAAGCCCCGCTGGCATTCCATGTGGCCCTAAATGGTTCATCGAAAAATCGATTGCACGTTTTAAATGTTCATATACTGTCCCTTCGCCCTTGTTGGCAAACGGAATCACTTCGTCGATAAACGCCAGATTTCCAGATTCGGATACATACTTGTAAACTGTGGGGAACAACCAAAGCGCATCATCAGCTCTGTATGCTGGGTGTCCTGTTTCCTGGACATAAGAAGCATCATCTGGCGTATCCTCATGTCCAGGATTATGTGTAAATTTTACAAGTGGAAGTCCACCGCCATTATCCACCTGCGCAGAGAGCATAAACCGAATCTTCTCGACTGCCATTTCTGGCGCCAAATGAATAATGCCTTGAATATCCTGCACAGTATCCCGATAGCCATAACCATTTCTAAGACCACAATAAATAAAAGAAGCAGCGCGCGACCAGATAAAAGTCATAAAACAATTGTAAGCATTCCAAGTATTAATCATAGTGTCAAATGCTGGATTAGGTGTTTTTACTTGAAAATGAGATAGCTTTTCATGCCAATAAGTAATCAGTTCCTCTAGCTCTTTTGCACAAGTCTTTGATGGTTTTTGATAGCTTTTAAAAATCTTGTCAGCTTCCTCTTTATATTTCATTCCTAAGAGAAAAGCAATCTCTTTTGTCTCACCTGCTGCAAGCGTCAATGCAGTTGTAAGCGCACCACAGCCATTTTCATTATAACTTAACGCTCCACCAAGGTCTCCGCTAACAACACCAACAGGATTTCCATAACCATGATAACGTCCAATAAATTTTTCCCGGTCTCCACAAAAAGAATCTACTGCTGCTCCAGCAAGCCCAAAGAAACGGTCAATTGCAAGCTTATTATCAACTTCCTCTCCGTCTTCTAATCCATCCAGATTGCCATGAATTGTCTGACGAATGCGGTCCTTCTCAAAAGAAGTTCTTGTAATAAACATTGAATATTGAAGGTTAACTTGATCTTGCTCATAATTATTATTGTTTGTAAATTCTGCATATCCAGTAATATTTATTTTTCTTACTTTATCAGAATTGTTTGTTACTTTTAAATTCCATACTTCATAAGACTTATTAAGTGGTACATAATAAAGCGCCTCCGAATGAATCTCACTATAATCTGCTTCCATTCTAGTATAGGCCGTTCCATGCGCACATTTACTTTGATAAGAATCCAAATCTTTTCCAACGGGTTGCCAAGACGCAGACCAGTAATCTTTACTTTCATTATCCCGAATGTATATGTAACGTCCTGGCTGGTCAAAACTATTAAACACATAGCGCAAAATTCTACCATTTGCACCCGATTTTGCAAAACTATAACCGCCTGCATTGTTGGAAATAATTGCTCCATATTCTGGGGAACCAAGGTAATTTGCCCACGGAGCTGGTGTGTCAGGTCTGGTAATCACATACTCTCTTTTCTTGTTATCAAAATATCCGTATTGCATTCTTCTATCTCTCCTTTGGTTATCAAGTTTATATCAATTTATCTTGTGCGGAACCAAGTACCACATCAATAATATGTACTGTGTCGTCAAGTGACTCTATCGCTTCCTTTTTCAAATATACTGCATATGACACATCTGTCATTTTTTCAAGTGTTATATCATCGCACTGAGCACTTTCAATTTTATATGTACCGTAAGTCATTTTTTCTGGATTGTGATATCGAATCAAAAACCTCTTTTTTAGGAAATTTAGTTGAATCGATGCATTTCCATCCACATCAAACTGTTCTGCCATTAGTTTTGGCGCAAGTACCAGATTACCCAGATTTCCTTTAACGCCATATACTTCCGTAATCATAGTTAGCATAAACCAGCTTGCCGCGCCAGTCAGATAATGATACATACCACGTCCCGACGCATCAAAATATTCTGGTATACCCGGATAAATTTTACTTGTTTCAAAGTTCATCGCTGTCATTAACAGTGTATGAAGTGCCTTATAGCCTTCTTTTACAAATCCTCTCTGATACAACGCATTGGCATACATAACAGTCATATGAGAAAACACCGCACCATTTTCCTTTTCTCCATAAGCAAAACCAAACATTCTCCCAAGGTCAAACTTATCTTCATCAAACTTTGTGTTGAGTCGATAACCACCGATTTTTTCTTCATAAAGATACTTGTCTGCACTCTGACAAATTTGCTTTATCATTTCTTGATCTGCTGTGCCACTCATAATTGAAAATACCTGACTGGTAAGCATCATGCGCACATTATCGCCATGAATACCCTCCACCTGATTTCCATTGTTGTCATAGTAACCGTTAAACCAACCATTTCCTTCTACATCTGTCACCCACTCACTACGGCGAATATGGTCCATCATCCACGCTGCTTTTTCCCTAAGATTTTGTGCCAATTCCGCAATAGATATCAAAACGATTCTCCCAGAAATATTATGTGTACAAGTAAAGACATACTGTTTTAAGATTGTCTGTTTCCATTCTATATTTTCATATTTTAACATATCTCCTGCAAGAAGAACTGCAATTTCCTCTATCAGCTCTAACTGACTTTTTTTGGTAACTGTTTCATATTTTTCAAGGTATGTTGCCAACTCTCTAAGATTGTATGCATAGGCACTTGTAAACGCCACACTCTCTCCCTTTTCCGGCGCCATGTCAATCGCATCATTCCAGTCTGCATTGCGCAGTTGTATCTGATTGTGTGCTCCTACTTCATAAAAGGCACAGAGTTGTTGCAATAAAATATGTTCTACAATACTTCCTTGATAGACAGTTTCATTTTGCGTCTTCTGCTGCATACCATATGCCTCATTCCAATCACTGTCAGAAGCCCGGCCTCTCTGAATCTGCTTATCTTTAAAATAGGACACTTTCTCACCAAAAATTGCAATATCTCCTGTTTGGTCTATGTACAATTTTGTGGTCAAAAATGGCCAAAAACCATGGTCCATCCAGACGCGCGTAATACTATTTCTATCGGCCTTAAACGCACCCTGCCTTTCTCCAATAATTGTTGCATTGGTTCCATCAATCCGAACACCACTATAATTATCGATAATCATTTGACGCACACCATCAGGATTCATAAACAATAATGATAAACAATCCTGCCAAAGATCTCTCCACCCTCTGCCGCCTTTACCATAATCATGATATGGCAAAAAAGAGCAGCCATATAGTCGACGTAGTATTGGCTGGAAACAAATCCATCGAAGGTAGCTGTCCGCTGTCTTATCTCCTGTCTGAAACGAAACATTCACCTTCTCTTGCCAATATTGTTTTGTCTTTTCCAGTGCTGCTTGCACTTTATTCTCGCTGTTGTAGGCAACAATAATATCCGACATACCTTCCAATTGCATGGTCGCACCCATTAAAATCGTATAGGTCGCCCTCTCTTTACACTTTAGCTCTACACAGGCAAATTTTAAACCGCCCAGCGCTTCTTTCCCATCAATCTGTGCGCCTGCTTTCATTCCCTCCGCGTTATTTTTTACTGATAGTGGTGCAATTAGGCTTCCACCTTCCCCGATAAAGTCTTCTACAACCGGAAAAAATTGTTCTGGCATTGCACCATTTCCAGATACCCCATACACAAAATATGTTATCTGATTCTTCTGATGACCTCTTTCATCAAAAGAAAGTTTTGGTTTTACTTCTACACCTTGATTTGTCACTGTAATCTGATGCAAAAGAGATGTGACATGCCTGTGGTCTCGAATATTGTCCGCACTTCTTCCATAAATTGGGACAGCGGCAATTGGTGTAATTCTTTGTGTATATTTTGCTGTATTCTCAATGACAACTTGTAGAATTTCTATATTGTGGTCCACTGGAACAAAACTTGTGACTGTTGCTTTCAACTGGTATTTGGAAGATTTTCTGCACACGGTCTGCCACATAAAACCAGCTTTCATACAACACTCATCTTGCTGTGTCGTATACTTATTATATTCTGTTTCTGCTGATGCGCCTGTAACAGACCATGCACCAACATTTTCAACACAACACCAGAAATTTCTGGACGACTTATTATTGTGTAGATTTTCACTGCTCACTGGTTCAAGCAAAAATGTATTCTGGTCTAGTTTACTATCCCCCGAAAAATTAGGCGTCACACTAGACTTAATTCCCTGTTCACCAGCAATTGGAAAATACAAATACGTGTAATTATCTGGGTGCTTCATTGCAAAAATCTCATTTTCATGTTCAAAAGTAATATACTTTTGTTGTATTTCTGATTGCATTTTCATTCCTCCATTGATTCTTCCTTTTTTATTTGAGCATACTGCAATCCTCTTTAATCGAAAATCAAATTCATTGTAAAAATATCATATTCATGGCTAAAAACAAATATAAAATAAACAAGTATTATATAAAACTCGCTTACATATAAAAAATCCCTTGGTTAAAAGGGATTTTGCATACTATATTTAATTATTATCAAGGCTCTTTTTCGTATTTTTTACTACACCATTTAGCTGTGAAAATATGTGAATTTACGTGAAAATACGTGAGTTTCAACAATCCCTCAAACATGTATAAAACCTAGCATTTCTGCGGATTTTCTACCACTCATAAGGCGTTGCCTGGTACACGTAATAATTCAACCAATTCGTATACAGATTATTACTATGCGAACGCCATTGTAGTTTTGGTTTCTGAGTTGGGTCGTCATTTGGATAGTAATTTCTAGGAATATGTATTGATAGTCCCTTTTCTTTATCTCGTTTATATTCCGCATCTAATGTATATCTATCGTATTCTGGATGCCCATTTACAAAAATTTTCTTGCCATTCTCGGCATATGCAAGAAATACTCCTGCTTCGTCTGATTC
>BLMC01000064.1 GCA_011959805.1 Lachnospiraceae bacterium
CTTATTCCTGCCATCTGTGTAATTTTTGCCAAGCTGTGCGATCAGGTATGCTGACATGGTATATGTCTGTGTCTGGCTGTCAAAATCACTGACACGCATAATTTTCCTTTTTATTGTATTGCTTACCCTTTCGCCCCGAACTGTCAGCGGCTTTAACGCTATGGTAAAATATCCAACTAATGCCATACTTTTTAAGGAAAAGACAAGATATGTAACGGATTGGTTCTTTTTCGTAAATTCTATTGCGCTTTTTTTCAAAAAATGTTCAATATCCGAATTTTGTGGACAGGAAAACTCGGAGAGTTCCTGGATCAGTTTATCCTCTCCGAGCTTTGGATTATCACTGTTAAGGTACTGGCGGATATTGGTAACTAAAAATCTATCGTTTTCCACCATTCGCTTTCTCCCTTTTCTCCATAAACTCTATCAGTTCCGCCTCTCCCTTTACAAACCTTGCAGCAACGGGAATACGAACAGGGCGGTCATTGGCAGACGCTTCTATTGCATCAGCAAACATTTCCACCTGTTTCTCACCGGAAATGACAAAATTTTTCGTGATACTTGAAGTTGCCATATAAACACCTCCTTTATTAGTATGGCTTATTTTGCATCATACATACTTCCCTGTCTATATTGTACGGTTTTGCAGCCGCTTTTGCAACAAAATTTTCATGAATTTTTTATGCCTACATCGTTACCTCCTTCCCTTTTTCCTTATACTTTTCCTGTTTCTCCGTTCCTGACACTTTTGACTTGAACACTTCCAGCTTTTCTTTTAACGATGCTCTCTGTACGGGCTTATCAGCCATTCCAGCCGTAAGTTTCAGCCCTTGCGGATTGCCATTATCCACTGCGTAATTATGTCTTGCATTTTCTACCGGGTACAGTGTTGGCGCATCTGCAACGCTTTCCCTTATTCCCGTTTTTTCCTCCTGCTCTGGCTTCTGGACATCATTGTAGCCGCGCAAAATTTTTGTCAAATTCGTTTATTTTATTTGTCAAAAAATTTTACCAAAAAGAAAGAGAAGAAAAAGCAACTTTCATTGCTTTTTCTTCTCTTTCTTTTTCTTCTGGTTTCCATGCTCTTCAATTATCAAATTTTTCCCTGTTTTCGGCGTTCTATTTGGTATATACTCTATTAACTCATCCGCTGAACAATTCCTTAAGAACTTAAGTAACAGCCTTGCTTCCAAAAGCTTTCCCTGTCTTACCAGTTCCCTGTGGGTATCCATCAGTTTGTATTTTCTGATTTTCTTTTCCAGCATCTATTTCACCCCTCTGTTATTTTCACGGTTGCCTTTTTCCTCTCTTGACGGTATAATATAATGGCAGGCAAATACCGCCAAGTATAAAAAGAGGTGATATACTTATGACTCAAGAAGAAAAAGACAATTTTATGTTTGAACTAGATTCGTATATTAACGAAACATGCGAAGATGTAAGTGATACCCTGGAATCCAACATCCTAAATCGGATAAATAATTTTCCCCAATTTTATGGAAGCATTCCTGATAGTTTCAAAAACGCATGTGTCCGCTCCGCAATTGAAGCATATCTCGCTTCTACTCAGGTTATGCGGGATGCAATAAAACAAGCATTAGAACGTACTTAGTATGCTCATCCCACTCTGTCTCTTGTATATGTTTTCCCAACCATGCAGTAGCATTTTAAAATATCCAGGAGACAGTTTTTCATCATTTTTTGCATGATATGCGATCCATTCATTTACCAGCTTCTTCATTTCTTTTCCTGATAGGGACACAAATTCACTGTCAAAATTAGTTTCTTGTTTTTTCTCTGACTTTCTTAAAGTTTGTAAAAGTTCATTGTACAGTTTCAGGAAACGCTCAATGTCTTCATGTGTCGATATCTCAGCTTTAACATTTACTTCCTTTATTGCCTCTGCTAGAACCTTAGCTCCTTGTTGCCCTTCGCGTATTGTCTCTTTGACAATCTCATTTTCAATTAAGCCTTCCATCTTGCTAAATAAAACTTCTTTGAACAGCAAATTGCTATACTCGCCGAGTTCTTCTTGTGTCATTTCATCAGGCATTCCTTTCTTTTGGTAATCCTGAACATTTAAAGATGATACTTCTCTTATTTCTCGTATCATATCAACCTCTTTGTTGGATAAGGCAATTGTAATTACTACTCCCATTTTTTCTCCTTTCCTGATTTTCTACTAAAATCTTTTCTGGCTTGATTGCGGAGACCCGCAGAATTTTTCGCCGATTATGGCGCGTAGAATTGAATTTTGTCCGCCGATGTGATATTTTTGTTATGATTAACATTTGATTAATTTATTAATCAATTAATATTATAAATTAGGTTTTCCAAATTGTCAATTGGTTTTTCCGAATATTATTTATTTTTTAATGAGGTAAAGATAATGAAAATCAATGAGAGAATTTTTTATTTGTTAGAACAGCAACACAAAAATGCTAAAGATCTGGGAAAATATATAGGTGTAAATCCCAGTAGTATTAGTGCATGGAAAAATGAGGGAAGCTTTCCATCTTCCAAATATATTGTTGGGATTTCCGAATTTTTAGATGTATCACTAGATTATCTCTGTACTGGCGTTGAAAAAACCAAATCTTCTTTATCCAAAGATTGCCCAACACAAGATCGTATCTTATCTAAAGATGAATTTGAATTACTAGAATATTTTAATTCTCTTAGTTCCGCCGCAAAAAGGGATTTATTAGATTATGCTCAATACAAAGTATTTCAAAATTTTAAGGGTTCAAATGTACCACTACCCAGAGCAAAAGAAAATGATAAAATTCAAGAAAGATACTCCCCTTTAAACCCAGAAGATAGTGACGATATCATCGCTTAATTTTTTATTCACAATGATTTATTTATCTATCATTTATAAATCATTTTTGTCAAATTGCTTTTGTGCGAACATATATTTCAAGAAATCTCTTTATTCCTTGAAAACAGGGCAATTTGACAACTAATTTCAGAAGTGCAAATTTGTCAAATTGCTTTTGAGTCAAATTTTGCCTTTAAACGCACTAAAAAGTTCAAGCGTTACAATGCGTTAAAGCTAGTGTTTACGCCATTTTTCCCCATTTCCATAACGCTTTGTAACGCGCTCTTTTAACGTTATTTTTGTTCTTTCAAGCAAAAAATTGTGGATAACTCCCACACGCCGCAAATTTACAGCGTTACAAGTGCTTATCCACAATTTTATCCACAAGGAATTTATTCACTTTTATAAAATTACATGTGTTTTTCTATTCTCAAAATTCTTGTCAAATCGTTCTTTATTTCAACATTCAAAAACCGCCATATCCCCAGTAATTCCGCCTATTCCCGCTATATCCCACATCCTCTTTTTTCCTTCCACTTGTTCTCTTATTTTTTGACAGATATTCTGTTATTCTACACACAGCCACTTTGGGCTGTCTTTGCAGAATCCTCTCGAACCACTTAATATCATTCTTCGTTCCCATCAGTCGAATTTTCAGCACGTTTCCTCTCCATTTCTGCAAGGATTTCTTCAATAGACCGCTGTTTCTGGCAGTAATCCGGGTAACGGAGCTGAATGCCCTGCCAGAAGTACATTGCGTAGCCGCAGCAGAAAATATCGCTTACGGAATACCCCCTGCTCTCTCTCATCTGCTCATCCCTGCTCTCATTATCATCAACGCTTGGCATCCCGTCTGTGTAAAGGTTAAATGCCAGTCTGACTACTTTTACACTTCCGCTTGTCTGCCAGCCCTGATGCAGACACTCTGGCTTGACATACCCGGACTTAATATCGTAAATCTGGCTGAAATGGTTCCTCGTGTCATCAGAAATACCGAGAATGTAGATCAAAGCCTTGTGATAGCAGTCCTGATACCTCGCCTGTTCCAATTTTTCATAGTAGAATTTCTCATGTTCCTCATTTGCAAAAACCATGTGTGTGTTGTTGGCGCTCTGCGCCCCTGCTCTTAACGCTGTGCTGTTCATGTGTGAACCTCCTTAAAATAAAATTGTTGTCAGACTATAACAAAAAAGGACAGTCCTATTCGTTTGAATAAGATTGTCCTTTAAGGCACAATATTCAGGTTTTCGCATTTATTGCGTATTATTCTGTACTATCAAGTAAAAATTTGATGTACTTTTGATGTACTTTCCACCATTTCTTGTACTTTGAGGGAATGGAGAAGCGCTTAAAAATCCGTGAGCAGCTTCCGCTTTCTCTCAATCATTTCGTCGATTTTTCCTATATAGAGAGCCACATCTTTCACATTCTCGCTTCGCTCAATGCGTCCGTCCGGGTACACCCGTTTTGACACACTTCCAGCTCCGCAAGCCACGATAGACTGTTTCTCCTCCATAATCAAAATATTATAAATTCCATACTTCCCTTCTCTGGCATATCCAACATTTTCAAAATTCCCAGACATATTTTTCTGCCGATAGAGATAATATGGCTTCATATTTAATGCATATGCACCTCTCTGCGCGATTTCCATCGTATTATCTGTATTGTGAAGCGCTGTGATACCGTTTTCTTCAATCCACTGACTAAGCTTTGATGCGCGCTTGACTGCAAGTGAATGTACTGTTAAACTATCTGGATTTAATTGTGTAATCTCATCAATTGTATGCTGCACGTCGGTTTCTAATTCTCCTGGAAGTCCTAAAATAATATCCATGTTAATATTATCAAACCCCGCTTCACGCGCCATCCAAAACGCATCTTTTACCTGCGTCACAGTATGTTGTCTGCCAATATATTTTAGAGTCTCATCTTTCATGGTTTGCGGATTCACTGAAATGCGAGTCACGCCATTCTTTTTTAGCGCAGCAAGTTTTTCTCTTGTGATGCTGTCTGCTCGCCCTGCTTCCACAGTAAATTCCGTCACCTGCTGAAAATCAAACTGGTTGCGCACATACTGTAACAACCTGTCCAACTCTGCCGCCTCCAACGTCGTAGGTGTACCACCGCCAATATAAACTGTGTCTAAAATTTTGTTCTTATATGTTTCCGCAACAAAATCAATTTCCTGAAATAGTGCCTGCAAGTATTCTTCTACCCGCTTGCGCCACACCGCGATGGGATAGGACGTAAATGAACAATACAGGCATGTTGTTGGGCAGAACGGAATGCCGATATAGAGGCTATAACCGTCCTCGTAGTGAAGCCTGTCAAGGATTGCTTTCTCGCGTTTGGCAATGTCGAGGCTTAACAACGCTTTCTCATCACTGATAGCGTGTGCCGCTTTTAGCCATGCGACAATCTCCGCATCTTCTTTGCCCTCTGCAAGCATTCCCATAGCAAGCTTCGTCGGACGGATACCTGTTAGGTTTCCCCACGGAAGTGTCTTTCCTGTATAGTCACACAAATCATGATATATCGAAAGTTTGCACTCCTTTTTTGTGACATCTGTGTCATTTTTATAAGTGTGCACATACTCTTTTCTGACATCTATGTCAAGTATGACGTTTATGCTGTCATTGAAAAGCTGTACAATTACTTGCTTTTCGCCGTCTTGATGTTCCTCCTGCGCCTCTGCTGCATACACCCTCACATCGTGCTCAGGATAAAATGATTTCAGCAGCGCATGCAGATCATATTGATAATTTTCTCTGTTTGTATATACATGTATCATCTCTATACTCCTTATGTACTTTAGTACGCATACAAATCACAACTCTTCCCACTCAATACAGGACGGTTTTTTCTGTGTATGAAAAAATGCTGAAGCACATTGCAGTGCCTTTTCAATGGAAAGTATCTGATATCCCGCCACAGAATAATCATTCCCACCAATTTGCCAGCGAAAATCATCTTCCCGTACAAGGTCGCCTATGGATGCAAAAATCTCCTCATTGTCCTCCGAAAAATAATTCACGACAGCCTGCCGGCCTTTGACCAGAATAGAGAGTGCGCAGGGATCGTCTGTACTTTCCTCATGATAAAGATGAATCTCATTGTCCTGATCTGCGTACAGTATTTGCCGGATTTGCCGCTCGTATTCCTCATAATCTAGGTATTCATGACAACAATTTAAATCATTGATAAACATTTTTATCCTCCAGTTCACCGCAAAAAAATCCATGCCTATCCTAAGCATGGATTATATTTTCTCTCATATCCGACAGTTGTTGCATCTCCGTGTCCTGAATAAAGTTTCACGTCATCGGGAAGTGTCATAATTCGCTCGCGAATTGAGTCCCCCAACTGACGCATAGAACCCGAATAGAAGTCAGTTCTTCCAACAGATTCATTAAAAATGGTATCCCCACAAAACAGCGTTTTGTCTTCAGCAACATAAAAACAGCATCCACCTTTTGTGTGTCCTGGTGTATGAAGCACTTCAAACTCCACTCCTGCCATAGAAAAGGTCTGTTTATCGTGAAAATACTCATCCGCATCAAAACCATAAGCCTTGCCAAACCAACCTGACAAATTTTTCTCAGGGTCTTTTAAAATCTCAGCTTCATCCTCATGGGCATAAATTTTTGCACCGCTGAGTTCCTTGAGTTTCAAAGCACCGCCCGTATGGTCTCCGTGACCATGTGTCAGCAAAATACCGGCTATCTTCTTAAAACCAAGACTTTTCACATCATCATATACAATCTCCCCATTGTCGCCTGGATCGATTATCACAATCTCATCTGCCCCTTCTCTGTACACATAGTAGCAATTTGTCTGACAGGCACTAAGTACCCTTCTCTTTACCTTTAAATCCGCCATATCATCCCGTTGTCCTTTCAATATCAATCACACTGTCAATCAACCGCAACTTATCGACAATCATTTGTAGTTCTTCCCTACAAGTTATCTCAAAAGTCATTGCAATCGATGCGATATCCTGTTTATTTGTTCTGGTATTCACAGAACGAATATCAATATTTTTCTCTGTCAATGTCTTTGTGATATCAGCTAGCAAACCGCTTCTGTTTTGAGCATATATCACAATTTCTGTCAAATATTTTTCTTTTCGCTCCGCTGTTTCCTCCGGCTGCCACTCCGCGTCAATCAGTCTGGACCGGTCCAAATCTGACAAACTCATAATATTAATACAGTCTGTCCTATGAATAGAAACACCGCGTCCTCGCGTGATAAATCCAACAATCTCATCGCCGGGTACTGGTGCACAACAGCGTGAAAACCGCACTGCTACATCATGAATTCCTTTCACTGTGATACCAGTTTTTCCCTTAGGCCTAATCTGTTTATTGGCATTATTTTCTTGTATTTGTGCGATAAGTTCCTTGTCAGTTGCCTGTTTCTTATGCTCTTTTGCGTATAGTTCCTGCATACGGTTGACAACTTGCCCTTCCTTGAGCGCACCATGCCCAATTGCAGCAAGCACTGCATCCCAATCGTTAAAACCATACTTGTGCATTACAGCTCTTTGTAACTCTGCTGTTAGAATTTCCGTTGTATTCACACTTTTGGACTTACAATAATTCTGGAAAAGTTCTTTTCCTTTGATAATATTATCTTCTTTGAGTTCACTCTTAAACCACTGCGAAATCTTATTTTTTGCCTGTGATGATTTGACAATATTCAGCCAGTCACGGCTTGGTCCTTTGGAGTTCTGAGAAGTCATAATCTCAATACAATCACCATTATTAATCTGATAGTCGATTGTGACAAGCTTACCATTTACTCTAGCACCTATCATCTTATTGCCAACTGCACTGTGGACACTATATGCAAAATCAATTGGAGTAGAACCAGCAGGTAAATTCTTTACATCTCCGGCCGGAGTAAAACAATACACATGATCCGAAAATAAATCCAAATCACTCTTTAAGAGTTTCATAAACTCTTTATTGTCGGAAGTGTCTTTCTGCCACTCAAGAATCTGACTAAGCCAAGCCAGTTTTTCCTCCTCACCGCCGCTCGAAACCTTGCCATCACTTGCTTCCTTATATTTCCAATGTGCAGCGATACCATACTCCGCAACCCTGTGCATCTCAAATGTACGAATCTGTATCTCAAATGGTACTCCCATTGAACCAACCAGTGTTGTGTGCAGCGATTGGTACATATTTGCTTTAGGCATTGCAATATAGTCCTTGAAACGCCCAGGCATTGGCTTATACATCTCATGAATCACACCCAACGCTGCATAACAATCCTTGACAGAATCAACAATAATGCGCACTGCAAACAAATCAAAAATTTGGTCAATCGTCTTTCCCTGATTTTTCATTTTTTTGTAGATACTAAAAAAATGTTTCACCCTTCCATCAATTTGAGCGTCAATTCCTGCATCTGTTATGTGCTCTGCCACCTCATCCACAATATCCTGCACATACTTTTCACGCGCATCTTTTCGCAATGCTATTTTTTCCACCAAATCATAGTAAGCTTCTGTTTCCAAATACTTTAAAGAAAGATCATCCAGTTCAATCTTAATCTTGGAAATACCAAGTCGCTCTGCAAGCGGCGAATAAATATCAAGAGTCTCTCGTGCAATACGCTTTTGGCTCTCAGGAGATTTATATTTCAATGTCCGCATATTATGCAGACGGTCTGCCAGCTTAATCAATATCACACGAATGTCTTTTGTCATTGCAAGAAACATCTTTCGCAGATTCTCCGCCTGAAGTTCCTCGCGGCTTGTCAGTCGGTCTGGCGCAGAATCCCCTGTGTACTGTAATTGTTCTAACTTCGTAACACCGTCAACGAGAAGCTCTACATCTGGTCCAAACTTTTCTTTTAACTCCTCATTTGTCATAATTGTGTCTTCAACAACATCATGTAAAAGTCCTGCAATAATCGTCTCTTTATCAAGTTCCAAATCCGCAAGGATAATTGCCACACATAATGGATGAACAATATATGGTTCCCCTGATTTTCTAACCTGATCTTTATGCGCGATATACGCTGTCTGATATGCCTTATCAATCATTGAGATATCATCGGAAGGGTGATATTTGTGAACGCGCCGAATAAGCCCCTGATATAAATCATCGGGGCTTTGAAATTCTTTAATATATTCGATTTTTCGTTCATCTGTTTTTCTGGGTCGAGCTTTACTTCCATTTATAATAAGGGAGTCCTCATATGCTCCTGTTCTTGTCTGTTTCTCATCTGTCACTTTGTATCACCAGCCATATCCAACAAAATATTTATAGTATATCTTATCAGAAGTTGCCCTTTACTTCTGATAAAAGGCGCTGTCCTTTGCGCCGTAAATCGACTATAAGAAGCTGTTCTTGCTTCTTATAGTATACTTCCTAATTGCCCTCATAGGTTATCGCCGCATCAAGTCTGTAACCTGTAATTTTCTCTCTCCCTTTAAGTCCAGCAAGTTCCATCAACACCACAACGCCTACCACTTCACCACCAAGTGACTCAATGAGCCTAATCATGGCTTCTGTTGTTCCTCCAGTTGCAATCAAGTCATCCACTACCAGAACCTTCTGTCCTGGCTGAATAGAATCCTTATGCATCTCTATGGTTGCTTTGCCGTATTCCAAATCATAGTCAATAGAAACGGTCTCTCTTGGAAGTTTTCCCTTTTTCCGAATCAAGACAAAAGGTTTATGGTTATTATAAGCAATTGGAGTTCCAAAAATAAATCCTCTGGATTCAGCTCCCACCACAACATCATATTCTAAATCTTTCACCAAATCCTGCATGGTATTAATGGCAAGATGCAGCCCTTCTGCATCCTGCAAAACACTTGTCACATCACGAAAAATAATACCAGGTTCTGGAAAGTCAGGTATTGCTCTTACGTATTCTTCCAATTTTTTCATAATGTATTCTCCAATCTTCTGATTTTTTTAGAATTTTTTACAGAAACATTATATTTTCTGAATTGTTTTTTAATATTAACATTATAGTATTATTTGAATGTGAAGTCAATTCTTTTTCTTCGTACTAATTCTATCGATTACTACTGAATATTTTTCCATTCCACTTCTTCCTGCTGCGCAATTATTTTATCATCAATCCCAAGTACACCATATCTTTCTTGAATCGCTTTCTGAACATTCTCCTCTGTAACCCAATTGACACCTACTTCGTCGCGACATCTATTAATATAGGTCTCACACATGCGAAGCTGTTCCCCTGTACACTCACTCAAATCATAAGTATGCAATGTTTTATCGCCAATTGAATGAACCATTACGGAAAATAGAATATCCTCATTTTCTGCAAAAACTTCATTGTAAATCGCTTCATTTATATAATTTGCCCACCATCCACTTAAAATCTCTGTTGCATAGATATCTACAGCCTTTCCATTCATTAAAATTGCAGATACTGCCTCTAAATGGTCTCCTGCTCCACCCGATCCGTATGACACAAGCAAGCCATTTTTACATGCCTTCGTATAACTGCGCGCCCAACATTCATATGAATTGGTTAGATATAATTTCCCTTGATTCTCCGCAATCACGTAGACAACAAAACTATCATCCTCTGGTGCATAAATTCCAAGTCCCGAAAACTTCACCAGCAAAATACGTGTATGATTGTCTGAGCTTTCCAAATATGCATATTGCGCATTGTCATAAGAAGTTTTTGTCGAATACTCAGGATTTAAATAATTTGTATTTACATACTCTCCCAATGTTGTAAATGTATAAGACTCGCCCGGTTCCAAATTAAATATTTTGCTGTTATCCTGCAAAAAATTTTCATCTACAGTCACAGAAACCATATCTTGTATAAATTCTGTATATAAATCCTGTGTCGTTTCATTATTCTGCGTACTATTAGACGCTTCCTGAGACATTTCATTATTTTGTGTGTTATCAGATGTTTCCTGTGGTATTTCATTGCTCTGCACATTATCAGATGTTTCCTGCGAATAACTTTCTTGTTCTGTATCGTTCTGTGCTATGTCATATTCTGTATTATTTTCTTGATATGTCTGTGTTTTTGTCTCTTCCTCGGGATTCATATCAATAGAATGAATCTCTTGTTTACTACAACCAGTAAATGTCATTGTTATTCCTATCAATAATGTTATTATAATTTTCTTTTTCATAATAATCCCCCCCTGCTGCCTTTGACGGCTCATATCCCCTTTACTCAAACTGTGCTCTATACATTTGATAATAAAATCCTTCCTGTCTCATCAACTCCAAATGCGTCCCCTGTTCCACAATCTCCCCGTGATTTACCACTAAAATTTCATCTGCATTTTGAATCGTAGAAAGCCTATGCGCGATGACAAAGCAAGTTTTATGCTCCATTAACACTCGCATTGCCTGTTGTATCTGTTGTTCCGTTCTTGTATCGACATTGGAGGTCGCTTCGTCAAGAATTAGCATTGGTGCATCCAATAGCATTGCCCGCGCAATCGTCAACAATTGCTTTTGTCCTTTAGAAATATTGGTTCCTTCATCCGTGAGAACTGTATCATACCCTTGCGGAAGACGCTTAATATAAGAATGGATTTTTGCAGCCTTTGCGGCAGCAGTCACCTCCTCAATTGTCGCGCCTTGCTTACCATACGCAATATTTTCAAAAACAGTTCCTTCAAAAAGCCATGTGTCTTGTAACACCATTGCATATGCCCGCCGAAGACTTGCGCGCGTAACATCACAAATATTATGATTATCTACCAAAATCTGTCCATCATTCACATCATAAAAACGCATTAATAGATTGATTAATGTCGTCTTTCCTGCTCCAGTTGGACCAACAATTGCCACTAATTTACCTGGAGCAGCGTGTAAGTTCAAATGTCTAATAATACATTGCTCTTTTGTATACCCAAAACGCACATCTTTTAGTCGTACATCTCCTATTACAGGTTCCAATGTAATTGCGTCTTCTTTGTCTGCTGTCTCTGCTGGTTCATCGATCATCATAAATACACGCTCTGCCGCAGCAAGCGCAGACTGTAGTTCGCTCATAATATTTGCCGCCTCATTGATCGGACCCGAAAATTTTCTGGAATATAAAATGAAAGAAGAAATACTACCAATACGCATCTGTCCTGACAAAAATAAAAGCGCCCCAAATACGCTGACTAAAGTAAGGGAAAGATTATTGATAAAATTTACTGCTGGACCCACTACACTTCCATAGTATTCTGCTCTATAATATGCCTCAACAGCTTCCTCATTCTTTCCATCAAATTTGGTGATTGTGCGTTCTTCTTGATGATATGCTTTCAATGTTTTTTGCCCAGAAATCATTTCCTCTACAAATCCATTCAATTCTCCAAGTTTACGGGACCGCAAGCGAAACAAAGGACGTGTCTTTCCTGTAATGATCTTTGTTAACAAGATTGACAGCGGTACCGTAAATGCAAAAATCAATATCAATCGCGGTGAAATAGCAAGCATCATTGAAAAAGCCCCAACAACTGTAATTAACGTCGTAAGAATCTGCACCAAATCGTTGGCAAGTGACGTATTGACCGTATCAATATCATACGAAATTCGACTGATAATATCCCCTGTCTGATGGGTATCAAAATATCCTACTGGTAGCTGCATCAAATGTGTGAAGACATCCTCCCGCATTTGATACACTACCTTACGGCTAATATAAATCATTAACACTCCAAGAATATATGACAATATAGAAGAAAACAAATAAAATATAACCATCATTCCCGCATAATAAAACACACGCGGAAAATCCACTTTTCCGATTCCTGGGTCGATTGCATCAATGGCATAGCCTGAAAGCATTGGTCCAACCAACGCTAACAAATTACTACCAACGGTTAGCACAAGAGCAAGCATCACCCAATACCAATATTGCATTAGATATGTTCCAAGTCGTAGTATCGTACCCTTGCGATTCTTTGGCTTTTCATATTTCTTTTGACCTTCCGCCATAATAGAATCCCCCTATCTACTATAATTGTGAATCCCTAATCTCACGATACACTTCACATTGTTCTAGTAGCGCTTCATGTGTCCCATAACCAATCATTTTTCCATCTTCCAACACCATAATATGATTCGCATGCATAATTGAACTGACGCGCTGCGCAATAATTATCTTCGTCGTGTCCGCAAAATGCATTGTAAGTTCATGGCGCAAAGCCGCATCTGTCTTATAATCAAGGGCACTTGAGGAGTCATCTAAAATCAATATGTCTGGATGTGCTGCCAACGCCCGCGCAATCAAAATGCGCTGCTTCTGTCCACCACTTAAATTTGCACCGCGCACATTAATATGATTATCATATCCTCGCCCCGCTTCTTCAACAAACTCTTTTGCCTTGGCATGTGTAATTGCCTCCTTGATGTCTTCCCCGGATAGTGTCCGTCCCATACGGACATTCTCTGCAATTGAATCCTCAAAGATTGTATCATTTTGAAAAACAACCCCGAATCGTTCTCGCAGTTTACCTGTTGGTATCGCACGAATATCTTCACCTTCAATATAAATATTTCCTTGATTCACCTCATAAAAGCGTAATAAAAGCGCGGCAAGTGTACTTTTTCCTGATCCAGTCGCACCTATAATTCCTAAAGTCTCTCCCTTATCAAGAGAAAAACTAATATCCGTTAAATTTGGTTCCGCCTGTGTTTCCTTATAGGAAAAAGTTACATGAGAAAATCGAATAAAAGCGGTCTCATCTGCTAGCTTATCACAGAGTGCAGGCAGCATTTCTTCTGGCACATCAATGACTTCCACAATACGGTTTGCCGAAGCGACCGCCTTTGAGACAATCACAAACATTTTTGATATATTAATCATTGCATTAAGAATAATTGTAAAATATGTAAGAAACGCAAGAATTTTGCCGACTTCCGAGCTACCATAATTCACTCGATATGCCCCGACGATCACAACAAACACAAGTCCAAAATTTAAAAAAAGATTCGTGGCAGGATTGACAATCGCCATTGTAATATCCGCTTTCTTTTCCAGTGTGACAACTTCCTTATTCAATGTGTTATATCGTTCTGTCTCATATCCAGTCTTTGAAAGTGCTTTAATTACGCGGATTCCAGCGATATCTTCCCGCAGCAAACGAACAAACTTATCGATCGATTGCTGTAAAGCATTGTACATTGGAATACTTTTTCTGGAAAAATAATAAGTTACAAAGGCTGTAATTGGCATTACAGAAACCAATACCAGCGTTAAAACGGGGTCCAATGTCAATGTCACAAGGATTCCACCAACGACTAAAATCGGTGCACGCACGCCAAGGCGTTGGACCCGCCCTAACATCTGCTGTATATTATAAGTATCTGTTGTAAGTCTTGATATTAACGAGGGTTTTGTAAATGCATCTGTCTTTGTATTAGAAAGCCACATAACCTTCTCAAACAAATCATGGCGCAAAGTCTCTGTTGTATCCCGCGCCACCTTAGACGCCATACGGTTTGCTATGACATTAAACGTCAGTGCAAGTATCGAACACACCAACATCACCAATCCCCACAGATAAATGCTGTTTTTCCTGCCCTGTGGAATAACCATATCAATCATATATGCCAATATCCACGGCAAACATAAATCCATAATTGTGCCAATAAACTTAATGACAAACCCCATCAACATTCGTGCATAATATGGTTTTAGATAAACTGACAGCACTTTTTTCATGACAGCCTCCTTAGATTGCTTCCCACTCTCCATTTCTCAGAAATGTTCCTGCCATATCATCTGCTCTCCTGATAATTTCCTTAGAAAATCCAATAATTTCTAAAAGTTTAATTGCATTTCTAGTATGTGCCCGTCCTTCAAGCAACCTGTATGAAAACAGCACATCACCATGCTTGACTTCCTCCTCAAAGTGGCAGTTGTCATAATCCAGTTCCAACAAATGGGTCAATTCAATGTCATGTGTCGCCGCGAAACAATATATTTCTCTTTGCGACAATCTTTTTAAAATCTGTGTGGACGCTGCAATACGCTCCACTGTATTTGTTCCGCGAAGCACCTCATCTACAAAACATAATAAAGGCGTTTCATCCTTTGCATCTGCGGCATCTATAATGCGTTTCAATGCTTTAATCTCCACAATATAATAACTTTCTCCATTAGCAAGATTATCACGCAGAGACATAGAAGAATAAATTCTAAAGTAATTCCCTTTGTACATTTTTGCTGTACAGGTACAAACTGTCTGCGCCAAAATTGCGTTGATCGCTGTCATTTTCAAAAACGTTGATTTTCCAGATGCATTGGAACCTGTAATAATCATTCCTCTCTTTTGAGAAAAACTATTTGCCACTGGATTTTCAATACAAGGATGAAATCCCTCACTCAAAATAAAGTGGCTGTTATGTCCCGTCTGTAAAAGCGGTGTACAATAGTACGGCAACGCCGCCCTAAAATATGCAATAGAAATCACCGCATCAATATATCCAATATCTCCGGCAAGCCCAATAATTGCATCTTTATTTTTATGAACAATATTGAGCATTTTATTAAAGCGAATCAAGTCAATATGTGTTAGCATCTTAATATAGTCAAACAACAATTCATCAATATTTCCAGTGGACGCATTCATTTTTAGGACCATTCCCGAATTTTTCTCAAAATCCTTAAATTTACTTCTCTTTGCCTTCAGTCCAACAATATAGTCCCCCATCTCAAGACCAAATGTGTGCCCTGTTATCTTATCTGCACAATGTAACATACGCATAATATAAGCAAAAGTTGTCACATAAGGCGCGGCAATTCCTTTTTCTTTCATATACGTGACAATATTAAAACATGCTGTTGCAATCACCATTGGCACGCCTAGAGAAGTACGCACAAAAATAACAACTATTGACACCAAAAGTAGTAAAATACACAAATAGTGTACTTTGTTGCTACGCACGCCCAGTTCTCCAAGATAATCTAAATAATCAGAGAGTGCGTACTTACCTGTATGCCCTAGCTCTTTTAAAGACATCATAGTATCAAGACGTTCCTTTTCATGTTCCATCATATAGTCAATCTGTGTCACCATCTGCGCCTGCGTACCATCTCTGTCATCCGAAACAGGACACCGTAACATTGCATAGAGAAATTCTTCACCCGACGAGGACTGTGTAAAATTCATGCGTTCAAAGATACTGTCCATGCCTAAATCATTCCATGTAATCTCATCAATCTCATTTGTACCAGTTCTTTTTTCCCGCATATGCCAATAATACCGTGAAATTTTATCAAGTTCCTCAGTGCTGTATGTTCTGTCTGGAAAATGACCATAAAGTGCTTTTAACTGGTCGCGATATTTCTTTTTTTGTCTCTTTTCATCGATTGCACCACGAATCATGACATACAAAAACACCGCTATTAATATAATAAGTAATATTATCAATTCCATTGTCTTCTCACTGCTCCTACAAGTTTTGGGGTCCAAAACCATGCGGAAGCATCTCTGCGAGTGTCTGCTCTAGATACTGTTCCTCTGAAATTGCTGTGATGACCCGAAATTTCTCTGGATTGCAAAATTCCATCATTACTTGTCTACACACACCACAAGGATAGGCATAATCTATCGGATCGCCCTCATAACCACCCACAATGGCAATTGCATCAAATTCACGTTCTCCCTCACTTACTGCCTTAAAAAAAGCAGTCCGCTCCGCACAATTCGTCGGTGTATAAGCAGCATTTTCAATGTTACACCCCTTGTATACCCTACCCTGTCTTGTTAAAAGCGCTGCACCTACCATATAATTTGAATAAGGCACATACGCCATCTGTCTTGCCTCTAATGCCAATTTTATCAGTTCTTTATTATCCATATGCACTACCCTCTATATTGTTTTCTCAAATGCTATAATACTATCTGTCACAAGTCTTGTAAACTTCTCTGCTGCCTTGTCTGCTGCCTCTTGCACTTCTTTATGAGAAAGTGGTGTTGGGCTCATACCCGCGGCCAGATTACACACACAAGAAATGCCACAGATTCTCATACCAGCATGATTTGCGGCAATTGCTTCCACAACGGTACTCATTCCTACCGCATCTGCAAACTGAGCAAGCATCTTAATTTCTGCAGGCGACTCATAACTTGGACCTGTAAGTTGTACATAAACACCTTCTTGAATTGTAATCTGATCTGACGCTGCTGCTTTTCTTATCATATCCTGCAAGTCAAGGTCATATACGTTACTCATATCTGGAAATCTAGTTCCCAATGAATCAATGTTTTCCCCAATTAACGGATTTGGTACAAACACTCCAATATGGTCCGTAATCAACATCAAATCACCTGCCGAAAAATTTTTATTCATTCCACCAGACGCATTCGTCAAGAATAAAATTTCAGCACCCAAAAGCTTCATCAGACGCACTGGAAGCACAACATCTGATATTGGGTACCCTTCGTAATAATGTACACGCCCTTTCATACACACCACAGGAACCTCTCCAACATATCCAAAGATAAACTTTCCCGCATGACCAGGCACCGTTGAGATAGGAAACCCTTCAATCTCTTGATAGGCAATCTCTGTGATAACCTTGATATTATTTGCATAATCTCCAAGACCAGAGCCAAGCACTAATGCCACCTTAGGCACAAAATCTGTTTTACTTTTTACGCTCTCATAACAACGTATTAATTTTTCATATACTTCACTCATAGTAAACCTCCATTCTAGCACAACATTATTTCTATCATGTTATACCAACGATTGTTTTTATTATCATACAAATTTAGTATATCATACTTACCAGGACAGAACAACCAAAAACAGGAGACCACTTTGGTCTCCCCAGACTGTCAAAGAACCCCTATTAAGCCACCGCAAAATAGAGGTTCTTTTTCAATGTAAAGACTATAGCTTTCCTTCTCCTCTAGCGAGTGGCGTATATCTTCCGCCTGCTCAATATAATAGTTCGCAATTAATAGGTACGCCAAAATATATTGGATTCTGGATAAATAAAATGCAGTATAAGAGAAACTACTATAACTAAGCATAGAAATATAAAACTGCCCACTATAAACCACTTTATCCCTTTTATAATATCTTTGAGAGTTCTATTCTGAAAAATAGAATTCACGTCTTGAGAAACTCTATAAATAGAATCTATTTTCTCATTTGTAAAAGAATTTTCTCTTACTTCCTGCACATCAATATCCTTCACAAGTTCATCTAAAGTCATATCAAAGAAATCACTTAACATGACCAATCTAGTAAAATCTGGGTACGACTGCCCTGCCTCCCACTTTGAAACTGTTTGCCTTGATACCTGCATTTCCATTCCCAGTTCTTCTTGTGAGAGTCCTTTTTCTTTCCTAAGTTTTAATAATTTTTCGTTGAATTTCATTTCACATTGCCTCCTTTTTTCTAGCCTACAATATAATTTATTTGGCTTCAAGTAACTTAGGTTGTCAATTTGTCAATATTAACGCGCATTTCATAGGTTTCTGAAAATTAACATTGTGTCAATAACTTTTAACATCCCTTTTATATATTCCAATCCCGATTGTTCACTATCCGTAATACCAAAATCATGTTATATTCCCGACCGGATCAAAATGATAAAATATAAAAGAAAGATTCCTTAGTCATCGACATTGTGGGAATGTGTATAATTGGCTGTCTTATGGAGTTGTGGGTAACTCTGTTTGCAGGACAGAATCGTTTGTTATGCACATTTCTATAATACTTTTCCTTTTAGCTTTGGTTTTTTAGTTCGGAATAGTGTGGTACTGGGGGTCTATCTTCTGTTTTCGATTAATTGCTTTTTTATCGTACTGAACCTTCCTCCATGTTATACCGCAAGAAAGGATACCGTAACGATCTGGAGGAGAACCATCTTAAACAGGACCACGGG
>BLMC01000065.1 GCA_011959805.1 Lachnospiraceae bacterium
GAGGAAATAGCGAAACTTTCCCCATCACATACGGAAAGCAATCAGCCGGGAGATAAGAAGCCGGATAATAACCAGTCAGAGAATCATGGCACAGACGAAAGACCAGACCGTGTGAAGCCCGAAATAAGCAGCACAGGAGAGGATAAGCCGGAAGCTGGAAAACCATTTATCAAGGATAAATCCGGTCAGGAAGGCACAGCCGTGAAAAGCGGCTGGAAGGTCATTCGGGAGGAAACCAGTCAGGCAGAGGACGGAAAAACGGTCATTGTTGACATGAACGGCTCTACTGTAGTTCCGGGAGATGTGCTGGAAAATATCCGTGGCAGGGACATTACGATTGTTTTTGACATGGGAAACGGAATGACATGGAGCGTGAATGGGAAGGACATCAGGGAAGGCAAAATCAGTGATATTGATTTTTCTGTACAGACAGATACAGAAAAGATACCAGTGGATATTGTGAACCATGTCACAGGGGAGAACTACAGCATACAGATAAGCCTTGCCCATGAAGGAGAGTTCGGTTTTACGGCAGTGCTTTCCATCAGCCTCGGCAAAGAGAACGCAGGGCTTACAGCAAGCCTGTATTACTACAAGGAAAGCACAGGGGAGCTTGAATTTATCTGTACAGACACAATTGCAGAGGACGGAACCGTGTCGCTTGCCTTTCCCCACGCATCGGATTATGTAATCACAGTAGATGCAAAGCAGGAGGAAGAAAACGATATAACAGAGGTGCCAAAGACTGGCGATGAAAGCCCGCAGACTGATGCAGCAGATATAAAAGTGGAAAATGATTTGTGGAACCGCATATGGATATTCGTGGTCTGTGGGGTGTTGGTGATTGCAGGTTTGGGAATTTTCCTTGTAAGAAGAAAAAATAACAGTAAAAGTTCATAAGCGGAAGGCGGGGAATTATGGTACTTGATGACATAGAACCGTGGTCTGACAGGGCAGTCAGGAAAATCATAATTCCCTGCCGCCGTTAAAAATATTTTATTTAAGGAGGAAGCATTATGGGTTATCAAAACAATCTTTTAATCAGAACAAGTTTAAGTGATGAAGGGGTAATTGGAAAAAGGAAGTTCAGTTACCAGTCCCCGGATATGATTGTGCATACACAGGTTCAAAATCCCGATGAGTATTTTAAGGAAAATTATGATAAAGATGTCACTATGCCACTGGATAAAAATTCGGGTACAAATTTTATATATGTCAGGGGGAAAAACAAAGCAGCGAATAATATGGCAACAAAGGGATATGTATGGTTATATTGCTGTGGTTCATCATTATTTATGAAGCCGAGCCTGTGGAGCAGCAAAAAAGTATTTACGGCAGATGGCGAAAGCTGTGCATTTATATCTTCGGATAAACAAAATGACATTGCGGTAATTGACACGCCTTTTCTGTTGAATGGGTTAAATAACCAATATTTCTGCATGGTTGTAATTGTTACGGATGAAAAGAAAGAATGTATCCCTCCGGATTTTGCGTCTTATGACCAGTTTAACTACTGGGTTCGCACGAATATTGGCGTTGCAGTGCGTAATTTTAATGTGATAAAGGGCAGCACCATATATGATTTCCAAAGGTTGGATGCACTGTCTAATCCGGGGGACGAAGATGAGCCTGCCATGATTCAGGTGAAATGGACGGGGCTTCCTGATGGATATACGGTGGGGGTAAAATGCGATGCACTCCCTGATTTGGAAAAAAGCGTAAAAAGCAGTGAAAAAACCAGGATGCTTGCTGCTGCGACTGTCGTTCCGGCAGGGTTTGACGGATATGTTGAAACATTTGTATATAACAATGACGGAAAGGTGGAATTGCCTGAAAATGCACTGATAGAAACAAAGTTTTTAACATCAGTCAGCTTTAACCATAAGTGTTATCCGTTTGGCAGGACACTACAGGAGCTGGGGCTTGAACCTGCAGAACATATCGGCTTGACAGAAACCTCAAAGCTGGTGCTGACAGGAGAATGCAGTACGATATTTGTGTAAGGGGGATATTATGACAGGAAAAAATACTTATTTTGCATTGCGCAAATCCATAAAAGGCAGTGTTACGGCAGAGAACAGGCTGGGAAGCCTGCTGAATGGCATGGCAGCTTTTTCCGTGGATGCTATGGTCAGGGTTATGGAACTGACAACCGATAAGTCCGTACTAAAGATAGAGGGAATTGTAGATTTTGGAATACATGAGGATGGTGTCTATGTAAAACTGCCGGGGTATCCTGTTATTTACTCGAACCGTTCACAGGGGGCTTTAAAGGTGGATGAGTGGTTCCATATCGGCATGACGACAGATGGAAGCAGGGTATCCCTGTATTTAGATGGGAACTATAACTGCTGTGTATTTGGTCAGGCATCAGGAGCCAACTGTAATAACAGCATTATGATAGGAGATGGATTTGCAGGAGATATACGTCATGTCCGTATATTCAGTGAGTGTCTGGACGCTGACACCATGAAAAAAATCATGTATGAGCCGAATTTGGACATCATTCCTCTGGCGTGGTATGATTTTACACAAAATCCGGCTAAGGAGCAGATTGGCAACAACCTGATTTCATTGAAAGATGCCCACATCAAATCCTTTACTTCTTCCATATGTTTGAAAGGCAATTCTTATCTGGAAGTGAAGGCGGAGGATCTGGCTGATGTACGTCCGGGATACTATGGGACACAGCAGTATTCTGTCCAGGTGCATTTTAAGTTTGTGACTGGGGAAGATGATGTATCCGAGCGTTACAGTATCCTTTCTGATATGACAGAATGCAATATTGGAGGGATCAATCTTTATCTGAAACGTATGGAAGATGGTCTTCATCTTTGTTTTACGCACGCTTTTGAGCGTTCGGAGTGGAATACAGTGGTATCAAAATCTGTAATCAGGCAGGGAAAATGGATCAATGCCGCCGTTGTTTTTAATGTGGAAACAGCCACGATGTATATTGATGGGAAGGTGGACTGTAAGAAAGAAAGTCTTTTTCCGGCTTTTAATTATGATACTGGAAGAATGTTTCTGGTTGGTGCAAAACGTGATAATGCAACAGACAGCCTGACGGATTATTTTGCGGGGTATATTTCCCAGTGCGATGTATGGGAGAGGGCTTTATCAGATGAAGAAGTGCAGGCATATATCAATCGTGAACCGGATGTGGATGCTGAAAAACGGGGGTTTGCATTGGATATTGACAATGATGGCTGTTTCAATGCTGTGACTTATCATGGCGTTGCATTAGGAAACCATGCCAGAGTGGAGGAGGAAGTCAGCGATACCCTTAACGGAACTTCTGAGGTCATATCTTTGAAGCAGTCTGTAAAAGAGCCTCTTTCAGAAACCGAATTATCTGAAATATACGAAATGTGCCTGAACCAGTGGATAGAACATTATGCAGAACAAGGCATGAAATGCAGCTCCCAAATGCCGTACACGGTTAAGGCATGGAAAAAAGAAGGAACCGTTTATTTTGTAGGATGCCATAACGGAAAGGCTTATACGATTGGCACGATGGAAGAAAAAGGAACTTCCGAAGTGGTAATCTGGTGGGTGGAATTGATTTTAATGGTCATAGGCGGAGTCTGCGCTGTTGCTTTTGGGGTGTATATCAGTGTAAAGAGTAAAGCAATCAAAAAACTCACCGAAATACTTTACGGAAATGCAACATTGTTTAGTGCTTTGAAACGCATAGCGCTTGGAAATATTACTGCTGACACGTTTCTTTCTTTGTTTACTCTTTTATACAAAGGAAATGTACTTTTGGAAATATTGAAATTGTTGATTTCTGGTATAGCCTTTTGGTCTATTATCACTATATGCGTAAAATTTACTTCGTTAGTTCTGGGGTATGGGTGGGCGACGACAGCAGTTGAGCTGGCAGCTTTAGTCGTACAGGTAGGAATACACATTGCATCTTATCCTGACAGGGATGATTCGGAGGAAACAAAGTGTACTGTAACATTGTCAGAGGTAAAGTTTTCAAATCTGTCATTGGACGGTATGGGATGGAAGCCTGATAATAATGTGAATGCGAGAGATGTGCAGGGATATAGCAAGGGCACGGTGGATGAGGCTATAATAGAATCATATGAAGTTATTAAAAGCGGGGGAGAAAAAAGACGGCTATCAGAATGGAAAAGGGGAAATATGGATTCCCAGACAGTGGCAGCATATGACTTAGACATCGAAAAAAACGCAATAGTAGTTCAGGCAAGTTTTATATTGGAAAATACAGGATATATAGACACTACTGTTGAGGTATATGCAGAGGGGAAATCGTTTTTTGGTACGTCGGATAAAAAGAGCATTCTTGTTAAGGCAAAAAGAATAACTACTGTGGTGAAGAATTTTCAATTTAATTATTACTCGCTGCCGTCAGAGGTTAAGGAAATTAATGAAACCATAACATGGAATTGCAGTGCTGATTTGATGACGAAGGAAAGTATCAATGTGAAACTGTATTTTATTATGTCCCCACCGAAATGCCAATGGTTTGGCAAGCCGCTTTGGGCAGATGCACTGAAATACATCATACCCAAAGTGGAGGGTGTGTCAGATATGCAGAACTTATATGGAAGTATAACCAGAGCCATAAATGCAGAAACACAGTTGTTATATACACCTGAAAGCAATTATGTGACATGGGATATATTTAAACAAAAAATATTTTACTTATCCCGATTCTTATATAATATGTTCCACAGAGAACAGCCAGATGGGATGGAAATTACCTATCGTGTAAACTGTACGGACTGTGCTGCGATTGTAATGAGTTTTGCAAATATGCTGGGAGGGAATTTATGCTGTGAACGTATGGGAAATGCAAGCGGGGGGTCTCAATTTTCATTAAATCCCATCATACCAATAGGAAATTCGGAAATAGGAAACTATGGATATTTTCTATACCATGAAACAGCGATGCGGCATGACGGAACAGATAATGATAAGAATAATACGGTTCATAAGGTGTATGATGCATCTTTGAAAATAGGGATGCCATCATATGGGTACGGGCTGTCTGTAGGGATGAGTTTTTCACAATATACAGATGAAAGAGTGCATGGAAACCTTGAAGGTGTACAGGCGGGTCCCGATTCTTACCGTGAGTGTCTGTGTCCTATAACACCGGAGGGCGTGGGTTCTTGTGATTACGCTGTACAGGAAGGTTCTAATGCATTGCCAGTAATTGTTTAGCAGGAGGAAGGATTGTGGAGAAGATAGTTGAAAACATGAAGAAAACATATCTATTTGAAACATGGGAACGAAGAAAAATAGAAAAAACGGATATGTATTTCCCAGCCATGCTGAAATTTTCTGATAAAGAGGGCTTTGTAATTGAAAAAAGTGTTGCTCCGGTGAGGATTATGGGTTCCTATGAAACTACATGGAAGGACATCAGGAATGGAAATTCCAGATTCAGGGTAGAAGTAATCCCGTTTGGGAGCATGGAAGAAGCGGATGAGTATATCATATCGAAATTATGTTATGTTTCAGTCATGCTGCCAAGAGTGGACAAAAAAGAGAATGGGGACAGGATTATTTTTGGGATTCCCGATAGTATTTTAATAGGACGGGAACGTAATGTATACTGGTGTATGCAGAACCTGTGTGCCGAAAGAGTAGATCTTGCCAGATTCCAAAGCGGACTATTACAGGCAATTACCGGTCAGAAAGGGTAGACGGTAAAATTGGCAGTAAGGGAAAACAGGAAATATATTTTTGGATTTTTCTGTTTTCCTTAAAAAGCGTTTTATGGAATTGTGTGTGGAATACAGCAGGAAACGATTGGAAAGTGGAGCAAGATACATGGAGAAAAGAAACAGGAGAATACATGGCATAAAGTACAAGACAGTACGAAATAAAAATCTTGCTCACATCAGAGGGTATCGCAACAGAGAGAAAACTTGTTGCGGTACCCTCTTTTTTTATGTCGAATTTAGAGGGATTGGGTATTTTTTCCAATCTTTTTGTCAGCAGGTTGTTGTTCTAAATTGTGGTCAAGATACTGGTTAAGGTTGTCGAGTTTCCGATTAAGGTCGGCGGCTTCTTTCTCGGCAGACTTATAGGTTTTCTGTAAAGCCTGCTTTTTGGAACAGAGCGCATTGTAATCGCTGCGGAGCTTTTCAATATCAAGGTTTTTGGTGTCAATTCCAAGACGTTTCAGCATATTTTCCGCACCGTCATGGAGGATAAGCTCTGTTTCGTGCTGGCGCAGATACCTGTCTTTATCTTTTGATTTTTGATAGCGGATATGGTAGATGCGGTTGGTTTTATACTGCTCCGCATACTTTAAAACCTGTCCGAAATCTTTTAGCCGATGCTCCGTTTCCACAAGGCTTTCACGGGCTGTTTTTGCCAGTGTGGACTTGGCGGCAATCTGCTGTTCAAGCTCCGCAATAGAGCCTGCCTGACTGTAACTTGCGGCGGCAATTTTGAGGTTTTGAATGTCAGCCCAATGTTTTAAGCCGGGACTTTGCATGAATTTATCCCCGGTGGTGTCAATAAGGTTTTTCTTTGAATAATCTTTGACAACGGGCTTTTTCCTTGTTGGGAATGGCACACGCTTTTTATCCTTCGCAAGTGTCTTTTCCTCGATGCGTTCCTTTATCCGTTCTTTGGTATATTCAGCACCCAAAGACTTTGCGCTTCCACGGACAAAACGCTCCCTGTCCAGAGGACGGAAGGAGATAAATTTATGGGAATTTTCCCCGCCGGAACCGCCTTCGGTTACGATGGTTTCTCCCTTGATTTCGTAGCCTTTTGCCCGGAGCAGGTCAATGCAGTCCTCGTAAGTCGCAGCGTTTTTGATGGCTTCGTCAATGTCAGCTTTTAACTGTTCTTTCCATGAAGAACCGTTTTTGCCTGCCTGCCATTCCTTGTAAGTTTTTCCTCTGGCAGCACCCTTTTCAGACAATGGTTTTTCGCCTGGAATAATGACAGACAGCTCATGCTTCCGGCAGAGGTCATCGCTCATGTTGCGGATATTGTAATAGGTCTTTTTGCAGTCGTGATATTTCTCATGGTTAATGTTATCAGCGGCGCAAAAAATAATGTGGTTGTGAACGTGTCCTCGGTCTATGTGCGTAGTGACAACATAGGAGTATCTGCCCTCTAAAAGTTTGTCCGCAAGCTCCACGCCAATCTGGTGGGCTTCCTTATAAGAAACCTCGCCGGGAAGAAAAGACTGTATCAGATGGTAGGCTTTGTTTTTATCCGACTGGCTGGTTTTTGACAGGGCAAATTTGAAATCATAAGCGGCAGTTTCGGGGCTGCACCCATAAGAAGAAATTAGTATGCCCTCATCGGTTTTGTCAGGGTTGCAGATGTAATCTACTGCTTTACTGACGGTTGCCGTGATAGCATGGATTTTTGTGTATGCCATACCTTTTGCATCAGCTCCTTTACTTCTTTTACATCGGCTTCATATACGTTGCCTGTGGCGTTCATGCGCTTTGCAATCTGGTTTAAATTGTTCCCGATTTTGGCAAGTGCAGCGTTGTATTCCCGCAACTCTGAATAGTCAACGTCATAGACGAAACCGTAAAGGATTAAGTGCCGCAGAAAAGCGGATTTGCTTTTCATTCCAGATAGTTTCTGCTTCTGCGTGAGGATATAGTCCTCGTCCTCGCTTAGATAAATCTGGACAGGGATTTTGCGTTCTCTTTTTGGCATTTATGCGCTCCTTTCTCTGCATTGGATTGATGGAAAATGCAGTTGTTTATGCCATATCTGGCGGGATGTTTTTTGGCAAAAACGGTCAGTCCTGCTCTGGCAGAACGAAGCGGTTTTTGCGCTTTCAGGGGTTCAGGGGGATTTTCCCTCTGCAAGTCAATTTTCGCAAGTTTCACTTGGGGAACTTGCGGGAATTGAGCCTATGTTGTCATGACATAGGCAGTGCTTGCTATCTTTGGCAAACTGCCCGTAGGGAGTTTGCGTGTTGTACGAGCTTAGGCGAGTGTCCCACAACACATAAGGGCGTTGCCGCCTGTTCTTTTGTAAGGATTTTAAGGTATCTGGCTGTTAGGGGATAGTCCCGGCAAATAAAAAACTGCCATAACCAAAGCAGGGCAGAGTTACCCTGATTGGCTCATAGCAGTTTGAGTGTCGATTTATGAAGTTGTAATGATTTTATCCACTAAAGATTTTAACAAGCGGCAGGAGGAAAGTCAATAAAAGAAGGCAGGAAAATGAAATCAAAAAAAGTTTAAAGAAATTCGGTAATTGGTACAGGTAAATCGTACCGATTGCCAATAGAATGAGATTAAAAATCCACAAGAAAGGGGGCAGGGCATGAATGCAGCAGAGCGCAGGAGCGAGATTATCAGTATCCTGATTGTCCGACACCACGCAACAACAAAAGAGCTGGCAAGCGAATTTGATGTGACTGTGGGTACGATAAAAAGCGACATTCAGGCTCTCTCTTTTGCGTATCCAATCTATACAAAGCCAGGAGTTGCGGGCGGCGTTTTCATGGGAGGGCATTACAATCCGCACATCAATTCGCTGACGCCGATGGAACTGGAAACTTTAAAAGAAGTTTACGAAGAAGCGGAGGACAGGCATAAGAAAGTCCTTGCACAGATTATACATAAATACGGTCCCGACAAGCTGGAATTATAAAACTTGCCATTCCGCTAAAGCACATAATCTTTACAGAACCGTTCATAGCAGACGGAGAGTGCTTATGTGCTTTTTGGGCTGACAAGTCCAGAAATGATTTTATCCAAACGGGCAGAAAAAAATCTGCCTGCCAGCACAGATGTGCTGGCGAGTGTACCTTGAAAATTGAATATGCAAATACATACGGGACGTGTGGGATATGCGAAGCCGCTATGCGGACACGCCATGAGTTGCCTGCTTCCTTTCTATATATGGAAGTGTGTGCGAAGGAATACTGAAAGCTGGTATTGAAGTTAAGGCAGTGAGCGATGAATGTCTGGCAAAAAGTGTAGCAGTTGCATGAGGCTGTGAGGCATATCTTTGATAATGATACTTCCGGTTTTTCCGGTCAATTTAGAATGACGGTGCGATACCGATGTGGACAGTGTAATGAGCTGTCACTCGTATGTGTTTATTGAAAAAGTTGAAAATAGATTTTATCTGCTGATGAGAGCCAGGAAAGAGGTTCGTGGTTGTCATGGGCAGATAAGGCTACAATTATTGGAAGGGGGAATTTATTTGGGAACAGAGAAATTGTTAAGATATAGTATGCAGTTGGCAATGCTGCGGCAACTTTTAATAGCAAAAAAAATTACTGAAAAAGAACATCAAAAGATTGAATATCGGTTGAAAAAAGATTATGGAATAATTTCCAATATTACCAGTTGCAATTTAAAATAATTTATTGTATAATTTCATTGTACACTATAAAAGGAACACGACAAAACGGAGGTAGTACAGTGGAAGTAGAAGTGATAAAAGCAAAGCGCAATTTGACTGACCGTTCAAAGGGAAAAAAGATAGACAGAATGCGTGTAGCTGCGTATTGCCGGGTAAGTACAGATTCAGAAGATCAGTTACATAGTTATCGGTCACAGGTGCAATATTATACGGACCTTATTGAAAAAAATAAGGAATGGGTTATGACTGAAATATATGCTGATGAAGCAATCACTGGAACACAGATAACAAAACGTGAAGGCTTTCAGAGAATGATTTCAGACTGCATGGATGGAAAAATTGATATGGTCATTACGAAGTCAATTTCAAGATTTGCAAGAAATACGTTAGATACTCTTAAATATGTAAGAATGTTAAAAGAAAATAACGTGGCAATATTTTTTGAGGATGAAAATATCAATACGCTCACAATGGATGGAGAACTGCTTTTAGTGGTATTAAGCTCCGTTGCACAGCAGGAAGTGGAAAATATTTCTGATAATGTGAAAAAAGGCTTAAAAATGAAGATGAAAAGGGGCGAATTAGTTGGCTTTCAAGGCTGCATCGGTTATGATTATGACCCAGAAACCAAAAGTATCAGTGTAAACCCTGATGAAGTAGAAATTGTGAAATATATCTTTACAAGGTATGTGCAGGGAGCAGGCTCTTTTGTAATTAGCCGGGAACTAAACGAGTTGGGTTATAAGACAAAACTCGGAAATGACTGGACACAATCAACCGTCATTGGAGTAATTAAGAATGAAAAGTACAAAGGCGATATTCTGTTGGGAAAGACATTTACTGTTGACCCAATATCAAAAAGACGGTTGGAAAATTTAGGGGAAGAAGACCAATTCTATATAAAAAATCATCATGAGCCAATTATTTCAGAAGAAATGTTTGATAAGGCACATGAGATATTAAAAAAGCGTGGAAAGAGTCGTTCAGCCCTACATCAAGTATCGGCAGGAAAACGAGAAAAGTTCACACGACAGTATGCATTTAGCTGTATGTTAGAATGTGGATTTTGTGGCAGCAATTTATCAAGGCGAAGATGGCATAGCGGTTCGGACTACTCTAAAATTATCTGGTCTTGTGTCACTGGAACAAAAAAGGGAAAAAAGTTTTGTCCTGACAGCAAGGGGATACCTGAAAAAGTAATAGAAGATGCTTTTATAGAGTCCTACAAGCTGCTGTGTGGAGATAACAGAGAAGTTTTAGATGAATTTATTGAAAGAGTGGAGGTAACACTAAGTGAAAGCAATATCGAAAAGAGTATTGAAAAGATAGACAAAGAAATTACCTCCATAGAGAGTAAAAAGAAAAAACTTCTGGATATGTGTCTGGAAGATAAAATTGACCAATTAACTTATGAAGCCAAAATGGAAGAACTATCAGAGAAATCGAAGAAGCTGCTTGTGGAAAGGCAGGATTATGTGGCAAAGCAGGATGATGAAAAAAATCTGAAACGCCGAACCAAAGAATTTAAGGCTCTCCTTGAAAAAAACCAAGTGTTGGAAGAATTTGATAGGGGAGTGTTTGAAAGTATAATAGAAAAAGTAATAGTTGGTGAAATAGACGAAAATGGAAATAAAGACCCTTATAAGTTGACATTTGTATATAAGACGGGTATTTCAAACAAGGTTGATCCGAAGATACAGCAGAACACAAAACTCGGTGAGAGCCTAAAGGCAGAACTGAAAAAAATGTGTTCCCATGCAGTAGACGAGGTAAAAGAAGCGTGTTCCCATATACTTCTCGACACATGTGGAGACCATTGTGAGATTATCCTTAGAAAAATAAGCATTTATAAGTCATATACAAACGGATAAAGTTGTATTTGCCTACGTAGTGCCAACGCAGGATTCAAATGTTGGCAAAATAAAGGACGCTTGTGCGTCCTTTTATTTTGCAGCTTTTCTTAGTATTTCATCAAATATATCTGCAGATTCTTGTTTCATTGTTTCTGTATTATGTACATAAAGGTCGAAAGTGGTCTGTATAGATGCATGTCCAAGTCGTTCCTGCACTGTTTTTGGTGATACGCCTGCCTCAATTAACATAGTTGCGTGTGTATGTCTCAATGAGTGATAATCAAACTTTTCTAGTCCAAGCCTGTGATGTATGATTCTTGATGGATACTTAAAGGAATCTGTTGAAACATACTCTCCATTTTCTTTCCGAAAAATCATGTTGGCAGTTGGCAGTGTGCAAGGAATGCTTTTTTCAATTTCTATAATTCGTTGTATACTTTTTCCTTTTTCGTCTTTTTCTTCTTTAAGATATAATTCTTTATAATATTCACCATAGTATATTTGATTTTCTAGCTGTTTCTTTTTCCAAGCTTTTAATACTTTAATCAAATCGTCAGAAATTACAATAGTGCGGTTGCTTGTCGGTGTCTTGGGTGATTGGAAATACCAAGCAGAACGCTCTTCTTTTTTTCCTTTTTCTTTAAAGGCTTTTCTGATATCAGTGCCAAAATTTCTCTTTACAATTTGTTTATTTATAGTGATTGTCTTGCTGTCAAGATTAATATCATTCCATGTAAGACCAAACGTCTCGGATATGCGAAGCCCCGCATACCAACCAATCATTATTGCTATATCAAATGGTTTGTGGTCCTTCATTGCGGCCATAATTAAATTGTATTCGTTGATTGAGATGATTTCCCGTTGTTTCGGTTGTTTGCAGTCTTTGGGATATTTGATACGTTGGCAAGGATTATCTTTGACATAGCCTAAGTCTATAGCATATTCGTATGCTTGAGAGAGGGGTGCAATAATATTTTCGATAGTAGACTTCGCAAGTCCAATAATAAATTTCTCATTGATAAATTCTTGGACGGTAGCGGTGCTAAGAGCAGAAAGTCTGTATGCACCAAAGTTTGGCTTTAGGTAGTTTTCAATAACGCTCACATTTCCAACCTGTGTATTGTATTTATTGTTGAATTTACTATAATTATCCATATAATAATCAAGGAAGTCTGCCACAGATATTGTTGATGCTTCAAAGTGCTGCCCAGAGCTGTTGTATTCATTTAGTGCCTGAATCCCTTTTTCGAGAGCTTCTTTTTTGGTTTTGCCGCCTACTCGTTCTATTCGTTTTCTCTTTCCATCAATTGGTGCACATTCAAAAGAATAGTACCATTTGTCTCCGCGTTTCCTTATATGAATATCTGCCATAAAATACTCCCTTTTAGGAAAAGTGTTCCCATTGCTTAAAACTTGAAGTAAAATGTATATTTATACGTAGAATTATTGAATCTGCACTTACCTAACTGTTTTTCAAACCAAAATTTGTCTACTTCTTCAAGTTATTCTCTTTTTCAAAAAATGCCTTTTCTAAAATAATATATTCTTGTTCAGAGCACACTTCCTTACATTTCTTTTTATACTCAATAGAACGCTCTAACATAGCATTAATCTTTCCGCATGGAAACTCATCACATTGATTACACTTATACACATTGTGCGCTCTTGTACAATCCACTAATTGATAGGCACATTGTTTATGTAAAGAACAACCACTGCAGGCAATTTCTTCATTTGATACAACACACTCTCTCCACCCTACTTTGTGCCATAATTCTGCAACTGCTTTTAGTTCCTCCTCAGTATGTGCATTGTATCTTGGGCACTCAATACAATTATCACCACATAATGCTATTTTCTCTTTCATTAATTACATCTCCAACTTCCAATTTATATATTTGATTATAAAATATATGTCTGCTGCTTGCAATGTATATTTATAAGCTCATTTTCCAGGGGTATACAATTCCGAAAAGGGAGTAAAATAATACACCCTTTCTAATAATTTAGGTAGAAAAATAAAATCTATGGATTGTGCAGATACAGGAAAACGTGGTACAATATCTTTGGGATTAGTATTGTACACATTTCTGCATCTGCAGTAATGAGTTACACTTTAACCGTCGGTGTTTATACACTGGGCGGTTTTTCATTTATTTATAAATTGCAACATTTTTCAAAGGTATCTTTTATTAATTCTTGTATCATTTCAAGTTGTTCAACTTCATCGAAATAATATTCGCATTCATAGTCAGTATCTTCAAATTTATGGAGTGTAAATAGATGTTGTTCTTTTCGTATATAAACACGACAAATCCATTTTGTAGAAAGTTCGCCAATTTGCATATAGGCATATCGTGAAGTCTTCTTATAAGTAATATCTAGGCTGGTGCTTAACAAACTTTTAATATAATCCAAAACTTCTATTTCATCAATAGTCAACGTAGGCTCTGCTTTTTCATTTGATGGAACTGAAGTAATAGGTTCGGGAGAAATAACAGTGCTCAAACGTTCTGAAATAACGTCATTAATATATTCTTCAAAAGCTTTCTGAATAATCACTTTGAATTTATCTATAACAGCTTGTGTTTTGGTACCATTGTATATGTTTTTACTAAGCAGTGCTTTGACTAACTGGTCAGAAGGAGATTGAAACTGTTCAGCAATTACATTTTTAACCATAGTCATATATTTTAAGTTAGAAGCACTGCTTAAAATGGTTTTGATATTAAATGTATCTTTTTGGAATTGCTTCAGTTCCTCAGCAACATTTTTTTCAATTTTAGTAAGATTTACAACAAGGAATGGAATGGTATCCATCTTGTTATGTTCTTCTAAGTCTGAATAAAATTGATAAATAATACCGTTGGTTAGGATTCCAAACTTCGCCTTGGTGACTGAAAAATATCGTATCAGTTGACTCATATGTTTCGCAGTCAATTCTGTATTAATAGGTTTGGCTTCAATTAAAATCAAGGGTTCATTGTTGAACATAATGGCATAGTCAACTTTTTCTCCTTTCTTAATTCCAACATCAGCCGTAAATTCTGGAACAAATTCAAAGGGATTAAATACATCATAACCTAAGAGTTGGAAAAATGGTAGTATGATAGATGTTTTGGTTGCTTCTTCTGTCTGGATACTATCTTTTAAGCGCTCAATTCTGCTGGAGAAGTTTGTTAATTTTTCTAAGAACTCCATAATAATTCCTCTTTTCTTTAGTAATAATGGTGTTTTAACAGTTTCTTACCAGTTTCTGTTATTTTTGCTAATGATTATACACTAATAAATGAGAAAAAAATAGTAATTTGTAAGAAGTTAATATTTTATTTGACATATTGCAAGAAACTATAAAAAAATGACGGTTTATTTTTTGTACGCATCTGACAAACTTACTACGAAACACAAGATATGAAAGAATGCGGGTAGATTTCATATCTTAAAATATGTTATATTAAATTTACAATATTAAAACGAAAGAAGATGACACAGTGAAAAAGAAATACATACATTTAAAACGAAAGGATATATATGCTATATATTATAGGACCAAAAGGACTATGTGCTATAATAAGGATTTCACTGGTACGTCCAAGGTAATTATACTCAAGGTGGGGTAATACATTTTCTAGGCATACTACTTTAGGAAAATGTATTATCCCACATGATGCTCTACGTCCAAAAGTGACCTTTCGGGCTGCTGTTCTTCCAATTCTTCAAGAGTATCGGGAATATCAGCATATGGATCGATAGAATCATTTCCATTATTAAGTAATTCTAACTTTTTTATGTATTCTGATTGTTTTTGTAGTTCGTCTACTCTTTTAACTTCCCTATTTAGTTCATAACTAATATGATTTTTTCCAGCGTCATCTAAAGAACGATACTGTTTGATTATGTTGTACTCTCCTAAAGTTACGTCGTTAATTTCTTTTGGAAGATTAACGCAATCTTGAAAAAGATAGTTAGCATCAACTTTTAAGGCTTCTATTAATTTATACATTACAGTTTCTTTTGGGTGACTTGTTTCATTTTCGTAATTTGTTATCGCCGAACCCGTAACACCTATAAGTTTTCCTAATTCTGTTTGAGTGAATCCTAAATTTTCTCTCGCTTCTTTTATTCTATAACCAATTCCCATACAAACACCTCTTTCTGTACAAATAATATAACTCAAAAATCTTTAAAAGTAAATACTAAAACTCAAGAAAATTTAGAAAAACGTATTGACAACTAAAGAATTTTGAATTATTCTAAAAATAACTAAAGAAACTTGATTAAAGGAGATGAAAACTTGAACTCTATAGTAGCATCAAATGTAGAAGCAATAATTGTCAGAAAGTGTTTAAAGCAGAGTGCAGTTGCTGAAAAAGCAGGATATACCAAACAGCAGTTCAATGCAATGTTGAGAGGACGCAAAGTTATAAGGGATACGGACATTATGAGGATTGCATCTGTTTTGGAAGTTGACGCAAACACTTTGTTTATGGTAGGAAAGGAGAGCAGTTAGATTGAAAATCGGAGACAAAGAGTATTCCGAAATCCTTGTAACTGACAGTGAGAATCGTCTGTTGGAAAGCATAACGGATAAAGATGTAATTGCAGAAAAGGATTGCAAAGTCGTGTGCGTGCCTTCTGAAGATGAATCGAAGTTGTTTTTAGGGTTTCCATCCGGCTTGGAAACAGGAGTTTCGACACCATTTATTTTGCGAAGATAGTAGTCATTCCCATAAATGCCTTTATCAATCGCTTTAATAAATTGGAGTTGTGTCATTTTCTGTCCAGTCCGAGTATCGCGGAAATGTTCATTGCGCCCTGTATTGGATTCCTTAATTATTTCTACTTTAGGTTTATTTGGCATAAGCATTATTCCTTTCTATATGAGGCACACATGAACAATGCAAAATTATGTTTTATATTATATGGAAAGTCAGTATATAGATGTTTTATAAATATTTTATCTATATATAGAAAATTTTACGTATTATTGATCGGTTGATTTCGGGAGGAGGTGAGAAAGGTGGAACAGCCAAGAGAGCCCATATTTTATCCTAATAAGATACCTTGTTCAATTGGAATAGATAATAAGACAGAGAATACGCTTCAAAGCAAAGAATTTGAAGCATTGGAAAATATGCAAAACGAAAATGGAAAAGTTGAAGTTATAATAATAAAAACAGAAAGTGCAAAGATTTTTGTTTCTCCTTTTTATGTACTCGGATTGGTAGAGTCTGTGAGTACAGTATAAGACAGAAGAAATAAAAGGGCAAGGTGCAATTGCGTTTGTGAATAAGAATGCATTTGGGGAGGTGAAAGGAATGCTAGAGCTACTATATACAGTACAGGATGTAGCAAAGATTCTTAAAACAAATGAAGCTTATGTTCGTCGGCTTATTAAAAAAGGCTTATTAAAAGCTATGGTATTGGGGCGGGTTAAAGTAAGAGCTTCCGCATTAGAAGAGTTTCTTGAACAATATGAAGGGTATGATGTTACAAATGTGGATGACATCAAAAAAATGGAGATAATGGATTAAGTGATTTATGTTCTGCATTCTGCATAGTACAGAAGGCACGCAGAACAAATTATTAATTTTCTAGGCAAAGTTGACAAGGCATTCCTATGCATTGTTTTTTATTTTTAATTTTTTTCTAAAAAGCAATATGTACTATTCAAAATAATATATATTGCTGATGTATTAATATTATACTAAAAAATCCAGTAAAATCAAGGTATTAATAGCTTTTTGGAAACAGTATAAATATATTAAAGTTAGAGATAACATAGGGGATAAGAGGATAGACACATGGCATTTGGAAAAAAAGTATATGACATGGAAGATGTGGTGGATTATGAATATACCTACCTGGGAAAGTATGGAGCAAAAGGGGAAAAGAGGGCAGCGCGGATAAAACCAACGCCAGAACAGATTGCAAAGCAGAACCATACAAATAAGGTGAAAAGAGTACGGAGAGAGATAATCCTAAATTTCCAGCCGTGGGATTTATGGCTGACGTTAAAATATCCTCGTGGAACTCGTAAGACTACAAAAGAGGTTCTCAAAGATGTGCAGGATTGGACAAGGAAGATGCGGAAGAAGTATCAAAAAGCAGGAAAACAATTGAAATGGATACGGCGCATTGAGATTGGACGGTATGGTGGCATTCATATACATATTTTAATTAATCGCCCACGAACAATACAGAATGTTGATTTACTCTGCAAAGAATTTTGGGGAAAGGCTGGGATAAATTTTCAGAGTCTAAGAGAAGAAGGCAGTTGTGAACAGCTTGCAGATTACTTGTGCAAAAAGCACAAAGATGATGAAACAGAAGGGCAGTTGAGTTTTCTTCCAGAGGAGGATAGAAAACGTTGTTTAAGCTATTCGACCAGCAAAAATTTAATACGACCAGAAGACATAATTAAGACGGGTGAGAAAAAATATAGTCATTGGACAATGAGAAAGGTAATTTTGGAAGGTCCAAAGCCAAGAGAAGGGTTCTATATTGACAAGAATAGCATTAAAACAGGTGTGAATCCGTTTACTGGAAAAAGTTATTTTTATTATACAGAAATCCGCATCAAGAATAAGTGGGAAAGTACAGAAGATAAGGATTGTGGATAAGTGATTTAACATATGTGTTTCACATATGTGAGGAGAAATTGAAAGAAGGTGTCAAACATGTTTAAAGTGAATACTTACATAGAGACAGATAATGGTAGCAGAAAGAAACTTTATAGGGGATATGGCGCATCAATTGAATATATCCGAAAGAATAGGCAAAAAGAGTTGCGGTTTGTGTCAGGCATATGTTATGGAACATGGAACCTTGCATATATACTGGCACTCACAGAAGCATTGAATCTGTTAAAAAGCCCCTGTATTGTAACAATATATTCTGACAATGAACATGTATGTGATAGCATCAGTAGTGCTAGAGTCAACGATTGGCGGCGCAATGGTTGGCGTACAACGAAAGGGGAGCCAATTGCGAACACCGACGAATGGAGAGCGCTTTACAGAGCTTCGTCAAGACATGAATTGCATTATGTACATTCCACTGGAAAAAGTGCTTATAGTGTAGAGATACAAGATGCAATCAAGGAAATACGAAATAAAGGCGGATACTTGCAGCAGATAAGATAGGGACTTTTCACTTTTTTTCACAAGTTCTAGCAGAACAGAAATTTCAAAAAATGTGGAAAAAAGAGAAGGAAAACCAGAATGACGAATCTTGAGTATATGCGCTAGAAAATTGTTGAGACAATGATGGAACTGAATGAAATAGAGCTACTACAAGTTGCTGAGGACACAGAGATGACTTTAAAAGAGACCGAGGGATATTAACTGCCTTATCTGTGAAAAGGAATATGGGGAATGTGGCAGCAGCCCTTGTGCAAA
>BLMC01000066.1 GCA_011959805.1 Lachnospiraceae bacterium
CCTGCTTCGTCTGATTCTGCAAGTACAGTGATACTATCACAGCGATGTATATCGGCTGCTGGAGTCTCTGTATGTCGACTGTGTGGTGCCAGAAAATAGTCATCAAACCCTCGCACGAGTGGCACTTTTCTATTTTGTACTTTATGGGAATACAATCCAAATAGCTTTTCAGGAAGCAAATGCTTTTGAATTCCGTAATAATGATAGAAACCTGCTTGCGCACCCCAACAGATATGAAGTGTAGAGGTAACATGTTCCTGTGCCCAATCCATAATGGCACATACTTCGGGCCAATAATCAACTTCCTCAAAAGAAATATCTTCCACTGGTGCTCCTGTAATAATTAAACCATCAAACCTTTTATTCTGAATCTGCGCAAACGTAGTATAAAAACGATTCAGATGATTTGCCGATGTATTAAGCGAAACATGACTCGTTACCATTAAGAAAGTTACATCAACCTGCAAGGGTGTATTGGACAGCGCACGCAAAAGTTGCAACTCTGTATCCTGTTTTACAGGCATCAAATTTAGTATCCCTACCTGTAAAGGTCTGATATCCTGATGCATCGCTCGATTTTCATCCATTACAAAAATATTTTCATTCTCAAGAATTTCTTTTGCTGGCAGATCACTTTGTACTTTAATTGGCATATTTTTACACTCCTGTCTAAATAATTTCCAGTTCCAGATTGCATCATTGTTATGACATTGCTTTTACACTTCCATATCCAAATACTCTTTCATAAATTGTTCTTCTGTAACAATGGAAACATTAAGTTCTTTGGCCTTTTTATTTTTTGATGAATTAGATGTGCTATCATTATTGATTAGGCAAAGTGTTTTTGAGGATACACTTCCTGCTACTTTTCCGCCTTTCTTTTCAATCAAGTCTTTTAGTTCATTTCTGCTTCCAAAATGATTTAGATTTCCAGTGATTACAAAAGTTTTCCCCTCAAGTGTCTGCTCTGCCTCGTTAATCTCCTCTTTTTGAATATGAACCTCTGTTAGAAGACGATTAAATCTTTCGCTGTTCTCCTCATTCGAGAAATAATCTACAAACGCTTTTGCGATTACCTCTCCAATTCCGTCAATCATAGCAAGTTCTTCCACTGTTGCCTGACGCATATTTTCTAAATTAAAATCATAGAATCGGCAGATAACCTTTGCATTCGCCAAACCAATATTTGCAATTCCTAAACTAAAGATTAGTTTTGGCAACTCCACGTCTCTGGCCGTTTCAATGCTATTAATTAACTTCTTGTAAGAACGTTCTCCAAATCCCTCCATCGCTACAATTTCCGATTTATATCTATCAAGATGGAAAATATCCTGATATTGATGAATAAATCCCTTTGCAATAAACTTCTCAAGGGTAGCTTCCGATAAACCGTCAATGTTCATAGCATCACGACCTACAAAATGGGTAAATGACTTAATTTTTTTTGCATCGCAGTCAAAATTAGTACAATATAGTGATTGCACTTCATTTACTGCGCGTATCTCTGTCGCTCCACCACAGACAGGGCATACCGTTGGAACTTCTATTGTATCACTTCCTGTAAGATTCTCCGCTATTTGAGGAATAATCATATTTGCTTTATAAACCGTAATTCTGTCGCCAATACCAAGTTTTAATGCCTTCAAAATACTGATATTATGGACAGAAGCCCTGCTCACCGTCGTACCCTCAAGTTCCACAGGCTCAAAGATAGCAACTGGATTAATTAAACCTGTACGGCTTGGACTCCATTCAATTTCATTTAACGTAGTTTCTCGAATCTCATCTGCCCACTTAAATGCAATGGAATCGCGCGGAAACTTTGCTGTTCGTCCAAGCGAACGTCCATAAGCAATATCATCATAAATTAACACCAAGCCATCCGATGGAACTTCAAAAGTCTGCGTCTGATCTTCATAATCTGATACTGCCTTAACAATATTCTCTGCATTCACTTTCACATAAGGAACTACATCAAATCCTTGATTAGTAAGAAATTCAAACTGTTTTTCCCGGGCATTCTCAAAATCAACTCCATCTGCTTTTACTAGAGAGAACGCATAAAATCTTACATTTCTCTCCGCTGTAATCTCATTATTCAGCTGTCTAACTGACCCTGAACAAAGATTTCTTGGATTTTTATATCTAGCTTCCACCTCTTCAATGTGGCTGTTGATTTCTTCAAAATCATGATATGTAATAATCGCTTCGCCTCTAAGAATTAACTCTCCTTGAAACTGAATCTTTAGCGGAATATTTTTAAATACTTTTGCATTGTTTGTAATTACTTCGCCTACTTCACCGTTTCCGCGAGTAACAGCCTTTAACAACTCTCCGTTCTGATAAGTCAGTACAATTGTAAGTCCATCCAATTTCCAGCTAAGCAATCCCTCTTTATCACCAAGCCAATCTTTTAGTTCCTCGCGTTCCTTTGTTTTATCAAGGGAGAGCATTGGACTTTCATGCGATTCTTTTGGCAACTCATCCACAGCCTCATACCCAACAGTAATAGTAGGGCTACCTGCTAAAACCATGCCTGTTTCCTGCTCCAAAGATACCAATTCGTCATATAGAGTATCGTATTCCAGATTACTCATAATCTCTCTGTTTTGTGCATAGTATGCTTTTGAAGCCGCGCTCAGCTTCTCCACAAGTGCCTTCATCTGATGAATTTTTTCTGTGTTTGCTTCCATACTTCCCTCCATATCAATCCTATAAACTTTCTAAATCTCTCCTCAAAAGAATTCTTATTTCCTATATTTACCCATTCCACACAACTGATAAAGCTTTGATAACTCTTCTGTGCTTAATTCACGATACGCTCCATATTTTAATCCCGCAAGTTCGATATTCATCACTCTAATACGTGTAAGCGATTTTACTCCATATCCAAAACATGCACACATGCGTCGAATTTGTCTATTTAGTCCTTGCGTTAATACTATTTTAAATGTAAACTTTCCTATTTGTTGTATCTTGCATGGTCGAGTTGTCTCATCTAATTCTTTTAAGTATACTCCTTTTGACATTTCCATCAAAAATTCTTTCGTTATTTCCTTGTCCACCTTGACAAGATATTCTTTTTCATGGCGGTTTGCACCTTTCATCATACACTGTATCAATTCACCGTCATTTGTCATAAGAATCAATCCCTCTGATTCTTTGTCAAGGCGCCCCGCATAGGTAAGCCTTGCGGGATAATTTATCGCCTCCACAATCGTTTTTTCTGCATGTCTGTCTTTTTCTGTACATGTAATCCCCACAGGCTTATAATATGCAAGTACCACTTTTTCCGAAACTGCTTTCACTTTTTTACCATTGACTTCTACGCAGTCCAAATCACAAACCTGCATACCACTGACTGCTTTTTCACCGTTTACAGTCACTCTCTTTTGCTCTATCAACTTATCTGCCTCTCGTCTGGAACAGACACCACATTCTGCAAGGTATTTATTGATTCGTGTCATCTTCTTCCTCTTAAAATATTCTATGATCACAAAAATTTTTTTAATCTGCTAATCGTTTTTTCTTCAAATGCAACCAGCTCACGTGCAATTTCCATCGATGTGTTTCCAGAATTTTGATGATGATTCATAGATTTCCACATATTTGTAATTCCCTTGCTACTTCCTTGTATCATAATCTCTGCAATCTTACTGGTACTGCAATTTGTAAGCGTGTTCATTTGAATACTACCTTTGAGCATCATATCCTGCACACCGCTGGCATGATATCCTTCTGCTCGCTCACGCTGTAAGCGATCAGTTGCCTTATTCTGTATTACAGAATAAAGAAGTTTTTCCTTGGAAAGTTCTTGTAACAATTCATCATTGTGAACCATCTGTGATACCGTTTCAATCGCATTGATTGCCATACTGGAATTTTTTTGAACCTCTTTCAAAATCTCCTGATCATCCCTTTTCATAGCTATCATCCTTTCTTTTTTATAAATCATGATAGCTATATTATCACCAGTATTTAACAGCTTATGCCTGTATATCTGTATTCTCCCATATGGTATCTTCCACCTCACCTGTCAGGACTTCCAATTTTTCTTTTTCTTGCTCAAATGGATAGACAACACCCCACTGTGCACGCAATTCATCCATTTGCTTCATAATGCGAATTGTCTCATTGTGTGGCATTTCCCAACACTCTATCTCTCCTTTTTCAATTGCCTCAAAGCAAGAAGATACTTCATATTCATATCCTGTAATCTGTTTGGGTGCTTTGATTGGTTTTCCTGCTTTGCATCCTGCATCGTATACTGTAATAGACTCAAAATTGTTGATATTTTCTATTACAATATATCCTTTGGGTCCATATATCACTCCTCGTCTATCACTATAACTTCTCATCGTACTATTTAGCACTGCCATTTTTCCATCTTTATATGTAAGTGTAATACTTTCTGAGGCATCTACCCCCGTATCAGTCAATACACAAGAGGAGTCCATTCTTTCGACTTCTTTTCCAAATATCATTGCTGCAAAATTCAACACATACACTCCCAAATCAAGTAAAGCGCCACCCGCAAGTGCTGGGTCTATCAGTCTCTTCTTATCAGAAATTTGATACCCAAGATTGGCTGTCAGCATTGTTGGTTCACCAATAATGCCTGAATTGATAACTCCTTTTATCGTCGTAAGCATAGGCATATATCTGACCCACATTGCCTCTGCTACAAATACTCCTTTATCTTTTGCAAGCATTAAAATCTCTTCTGCCTGCACTGCATTTGCAGTAAATGCTTTTTCACACAATACATTTTTGCCATTTTCTATGCACAACTTCATATTTGCATAATGCTCTGAATGTGGAGTTGCTATATAAACTAAATCAATTTTATTATCAAGGACTAATTCCTCATAAGAAGTATATGCCACCTTAATTCCATACTCATTTGCAAAGTCTTGTGCTCGTTTTTCGTCTCTTGACGCTACACCGTAACACTTCACATTCTTCATTTTCTTGATTGTGGCTGCCATCACTCCTGCAATTTTACCAGTTCCCAAAATACCAACACGCTTTTGTTTGAACATACATGTTCCCTTACCTTTCACAATAAATTAAACGAAAGCCCATGCAGCACAAAGCCCATGGGTTTTCATTGATATCCTTAGATTTATGTATGTCTTTTTAAGTCGATCACTCAAAGAATTCTGCTTTTACATATCCAATCGTACCATTATAGTTAATTTTGTACCATTCACCCTGATCTTCCAACAACTCATAAGAAACTCCTCCTTGAGCTGTTCCAAGTTTTTCAGATTCCTGATTCGCCTGACTTCTGACATTTACATTTGTTGCAGCCTTTACAGTTCTATTGGAAGTTGTGGAAGACTCCGTTGTTACTACTTCCAAATAATCGCTCTTAATATAAGCTTCTTTGCCATCAAAGAGAACCTTACTCCATCCGTTCACTCTATCTTCTATTCTTGTAAGCTCCATTCCGGCCTCTGCCTTACCAATCTTGTCCGCTTCCTCGCTGTCAGAAGAACGCACATTAACAGTATCCGTAGTTTTTACAATCTCATTGACAACCTTATTCTGAAGTGGTGGTTCCTCACTCTCTGTTGATACTTGTGTTTCAGTTGGTGCTACTTCTGTCTCTGTATTGGGAGTCGCTGTTTCTTCTTGTGCTTCAAGTTGCGCCAAAGCCTCCCCAACAGAGGTTTTGATTGTCGCTGGAAGCGCATCCATAAACTGCGCTAACGAATCATCTGATGCAATAGCTTCTTTATAATTTACATCGATTTTATTATATAGGTCAACTACATCATCCTGACTTGTAACAAGTTTAAATGCTGCTGTGATACTCTCTTCGGTATCCCCATCAATTTTAAGACTCCCATCCTCTGTTGTATACACATAGAATGCATTTAACCCTGGTGCCTTTGTCTCAATATCTTTTATCTTTACAGCATAAGTCACATATACAAAATAAGTATTCTCTTCGGCACCGGACTTGGTATAACATTTAATGTCATCGTAGGCTTCAATAAAATCACTTTTCTTCTCATAAGTAATAAGATCCTTATCACTGTTGTAATCCCTGACAGACTTTATAGTCTCCATATCGCCATCTGCAAGTGCTTTATAGAATTTATTCATTAGTTCATTGACATCTGCATGTGCATTTTCAGCTAATGGATCCTCTTTTAGTGTAGGAACTTCTGCTGTCATACTCTCTGGTGGGTTTGGATTGACCGCCTCTGTCGGTTGGTCTTTTTGTTTTCCTAGATAAGAAAAAATCACAGCAATTACAATAGCACACGCCGCAACTGGAAGTAGAATCTTCAATGCATTGACAGCGATAGGCCTAATATTTTCAATATTAAAATCCATTCCTTTTTTGTTAGAAGAAGCGTCAGAACGCACTGCTTTTCTTGTGTTTTCTGTACTGTCCTGCCCCTGCGATAATACTGTCTCCGAATGCACTTGAGACTGACTTGACTCTAAACTTTTCTTGTTCTTTTTGTCTTCTGTCTTTATATTTGAAGAATTGTTTTTCAATTGTTCCATATTTTCTATATTTTGTACTTCTTTATTTGCTTTCTTTTTATCCATTCTAACTCCTATCTATTTCGATCTTCCTACTACATTTCTAAAACAATTTAATAATTATAGTAGGAATACACAAACCACGCAACAAGTGCGTGGTTCTGATTGTAAGTTCTTAATCACTTTCACAGTAAACTTCCATCATGAAATTCCTGCACTCTCGCAGACTGTGTGAATACGGCATTCTATTCACTCGCCTATAACATGGTGAAAACCATGTACCAAATTGACATCTGTTCTCAATTTGTATGCACAAATCGCTGTCGTCTATCCCTTTAATAAGCAAAACTATACCTAAGTCAAATCAGTTATAATATAGTATACATCTGCCCCAAACTTTTCAAAGAAAATACACCCGACAGGAATCGAACCTGCATTAAAGGCGTCGGAGGCCTTCGTTCTATCCATTAGACTACGGGTGCTTAGATTCTGCATACTTTCAATGCGGTATCATGTTTGTTATCATATCACAAATTTCTTCATTTGTCTATCAAAATTTTTGTTCGAGTAATTAGGTAGTAACAGTTCCGCCACGCAAAATTCAAGGTACAAAATGTGTTAGGAGCTTGCGCGTGCCGTGTGTCCGTCAGCTTTCGCTGGCAAGTCTTCTTCGGGTGACTGCGTGTAATCGAATAAGGAAGACTTTCCCTACTCCTGCGCCGGACGCGGGCATAAACACCAAACAGGCTTTTCCGAAGAAAAGCCTGTTTTATCAATTTTATATCTATTTAGTCAAAGTCAAACTTTGTAAACCGTTTTGCTCTGTCAAGATAGCGAAATCTTACCATCTCATTTTTCTCAAGCACATCTTCCTCAGTCCCTCTGTATTGACAGCGGATACAGCTATAAATTCCTGTATCTTTATTGTAAAACATATCGATGTCGAGGTCTCGCATAAAGCAGGATGGACATCTATAATTTAATTTGCCTTTTCCAAGTTGAGCCATGTTGCAAACACCTCCTTATCAGAAATTATCTTCTTGTAGCCGAGTTTGAACATCGGCGAAAATGCATATCCCTCCTCGATATAACCAAGCGCCTTATCGGAGGCAGTAAGAGAAACCTTTGTCTCAATTGCCGGAACCACTGCGCTTACTGCACTCGCACCGTCAAGCTTGGCATCGCGACATCGATATTCATAATTAATTGTCTCTCCGCCTTCTCCCTCACACGAAAGTGTGATGCCAGTCATATCCTCAGGATACTCTGTTGTACCATAACATGCTGTGATATACTCATCCAGTGTAATCTCAGCAGAAGGATCACTAATTTCAAGAATATTTCTCTCAATCTTAATATTAGAAGCGCCTTCTGTAAAATATTCTTTGGTCTGTAATTTTACTGTAACTCCATTAAATTGTATTTCAACTGGATCAAGTGTTAAAATACGTGTTTTCTTGCCGTCAATCATTTCTTCTGAAAAATGACTGTGTGTCGGGCAAAGACAGAGGTCAACTTCCTCACCCTTGTAAGAAAGTTTTGCACTTCTTACTGTTCCAGCTCCTGCATAGTGTGTAAAATATCCTGCGCGATACTTCTCCTGAATCAAGAACGGATAGGAAGCATCCTGCACATGTGGTGTGCCAATGCCAACAGGCCAGTTTAGCTTTGCCACATAAGGACGTAAATCTACAATTGCGCCACCCTGGTCCATGTTAACACAAGCTCTCATATAAGGATCGCAATACCAGAACAGTTGTTTGTCAGATCCATAAAGAATATCTCTCCAAGGTGCACACTCTGGCTCATTGTAATTTCCTGCATTGACTCCTTTCTTTTCTCTATAATAGTCCGCAAACTCTGCCATTGTCATATCAATCAGTTTGCCTTCTTTTTTTAAGTCTCCATAATATTTGCAGCCATCACTGTAAGACTTATATAAAAGCTCATATGGTTGCTCCCAACGTCCCATCTTGTTCATCCATCCCGGTCCAACAAACATCATATTATAGGAGTATCCATTATTATATTTTGCAAGGTCACGATACTGGTCAATCAAGTTATAGAGATATGGGTACTCCCACGTCTTCGTGTCATAAATCATACCGCGAAGTACATTCTGAGGGTGTGTACCAAAGTTAGAGCCATTTCCGTCATAACATGCAATCAAATCTCTGGAAAGATGCGGAATTGCAACAATTCCAGAATCTTCCTGTGCGTTTGCTGCTGGTGCATGTGTATTCTGCTTTGACGGAATCCACGGTGCCCATGGGCCACCGTCAAATAGTGTATACCAAGAATTATTGCAGGTATGGTACGCCTTTGGTCCTTCCTCCCAACAAGTCGCAACTGCACATTTCACAGTTGGATACTTGTCTTTTATATAATTAGTCAGTTCAGCATCCATATAGTAAGAACCTGTTGACTCTGGGTAAAAACCAAATCTGTCATGAAACTTCTCAAAAACATCATTGACAATTGCCTTCTTGTCCTCCATCGAGAACATCCAGATACAAAAATCTTTTGTCTTATACTTTTCACGGAACTCCTCACAGGGAAGTCCAAGCAAAGAAAGTGCAATCTCATCTCCATATTCTTCATGGTCATGTTTTGCAATCTCCACCGCTTCATCATTAAACAATGAAGCGTATGTCATCTGAATTGTCACCTTCAAACCATTTTCATGTGCTAACCTCTGTTGTGTCTTAAAGATGTCGAGCGACTCTGTCAAGAGTGCCTTGTCCCCGATGTCTTCTTCCTTTCCCTGTCCTGTGACCGTCGCAGAATACTCTGGAACCATCTCAGGGCGATGGATAATGTTTACTACAAATTTATCCATTTTTCTCTCTCCTCCTTTTTATATTCCTTTAAAATCAAAAGATAATATTAATTTTTGGGTTGTATCCAACAAGTACTCCTCATGTGTCCTTGCGCCCCAACTGTCGTCGCCTGCAACACCCATTTGTTTTAGAGCAATGCGCGCCACTGTGTAATAAACAGGTGGCAGTTCATAGACATGCGTTGCATTTTCTATTTCATGTGGTGTGTATGGCAGCACATTCACACTCAAATGTTTTCCTGTGAAACGAACACCGCGTCCCTTATTGTCTGTAATGCTCACACTACGCACTCCTGTATGATTGCCACACTCTTGCGGAACAAGATACTCCGCCAGATTTTCTGCTACTTTTTTATGATAAATGCCAAGCTTTCCACCTTTTTCGCGGTCGCAGTAGGTATCTGCCGGACCAAGCCCATACCATGTCAAATTTTCCAAATCTGCATCAAATTTAAATAACATACCAAACTCAGGCATGTCTATGATATTCTCTGGCGCTTCATATTCCAATGTAGTGTTAATTGTTCCGTCCCCTGTCACTTTATAAGTCACAAAACATTCAGACTCTGGGATTGTAGGCAACGCATAACAGTAACGAATTATGACACTCGTGTCATTTTTTGTAATCGTAGTCTCTTTCGGCTGCTGATACAAACTTGCTGTCTTCCACTGCGCGTAGCGATATGGCATCTGATTGCCGCAATCATTATCGGTTGGTGCGCGCCAAAAATTCGGTTTTGGAATTGCTTTTATCATTTCCTTTCCTGCATACACATAAGAAACTAAACCTTTTCCATCTTTATCAAACAAGGCTTCAAAATGCATTCCACGCACTCCAATATTGCAGGTACCATCTGCAATTTCAAACATTGGTGCATCTGTTGTATCAGGTAAGTCCTCTGTTTTCTCGATTGTGTATATACCTTGTCCAAAAGCAACCTCATGACCGCGTTTTGCCCAAAGCGTATCATACAATAACACAAAGCTTACAGTTACAACATACTCCCCACTTTTAACTGCTTTCCATGGTGTCTCATCACTCCATGGTGTCATGTATCTGAACACAGGTAATTTATAAACCTTTGAGGAAAGTGGCTCCACTTCTGTAACTACTGTTGCTTTTGCAAGTTCTTTCCCCTCTAATGCTAATGTGACAATACACTGATACTTTGATGTATTGGTAAATAAATTTTTATTGATGACTTCAAAACTGTCGCCGTCTACGCGAATTTGTATATTTTGATAATTGAACTTCACTTCCTGCATTTTAGGTGATGGCTTTCTATTTCCGCCATAGACAATGCCATTTCCACTAAAATTATAGTCGCATGGTCTATCGTCAAAATCGCCGCCATAGCCAAGCACCTCATTTCCATATCTATCTTTGTGGTAAATTGACTGATCCACATAATCCCAGATAAACCCTCCCTGAAAAAGTGGTTCCTCGTCTGTCAAATCTGTATATTTATGCATCGCACCACAAGAATTACCCATCGCGTGCGTATACTCGCAAAGAAGCATTGGCTTCGTTCTATTCTCTGTCAAAAATTTCTTGATAGAGTCCACACTTGAATACATCTGGCTCTCCATATCTGAAGTATCATTGTAGCGTCTATCATGATAAACCCCTTCATAGTGGACAAGCCTTGTATCATCCAACTCATGAAACTTTTGCGACATTGCGTGAATGACAGAGCCACCAAACGACTCATTTCCACAAGACCAAATCAAAATGGAAGGGTGATTCTTATCTCGCTGATACATGGATTGCACTCTGTCTAACAAAAGCGGTTCCCAATCCTTCCTATCCCCTGGAAGTACCTGTTCTATGGGCCATTCCCCGCGAAGAACCATATCCCAAACTCCATGGGATTCCATATTGCACTCATCAATGAGATATAATCCATACTCATCGCAAAGTTCATATAATTTACAATCATTTGGATAATGGCTGGTACGAATTGCATTGATATTATGCTGTTTCATTGTAATAATATCCTGCAACATTTCATCATAATTAGGCACTCTGCCAAAACGCCCACTAAATTCATGTCGGTCAACACCCTTAAACACAATGCGTTTTCCGTTTATGGTCATAATACCATTATCAATTGCAAAACGCCGGAATCCAACTTTTTGTGGTATCATTTCCACTACATTTCCGTTCGCATCATACACAGTAATCAGCAGCTCATATAGATTTGGCTCCTCCGCACTCCAGAGCATTGGCGCATCCACTGTCATATGCACTGCCGGATTCTTGCCCTCTACGAGCAAGATCTCTGTCTCAGCAACTTCCGTAATATCTGAAAGTATCAGTTTTGCCTTGGCTGATTTCTCTGTTTGTCTCGCAATTACAGTCATAGAAACCACCAAATCCGCCTTGTTAAAATCCGCATTTAAATCTGTCTGAATCTTTATATCACTGACATGGATATCTGGTATCGCATACAAATAAACGCTCCGAAAGATTCCAGAAAACCGGAAAAAATCTTGGTCCTCACACCAACTCCCACTCGTCCATTTATACACTTGAACTGCCAGTTTGTTTTCGCCTTCTCTTAGTACATTTGTCAGTTCAAATTCCGATGGCGTAAAGCTATCCTCACTGTATCCAATATAACTGCCGTTGCACCAGAGTGCAAAACCACTCTCGACACCCTGAAAAGAGAGAAAGACCCTTTTTCCCACAAATTGTGTTGGCACTGTAAAATATTTAACATAGTTTGCTGTGGGATTAAACCGTGTTGGAATCTCACCAGGCTGAATAACCTCATGTCCATCCCATGGATACTGTACATTAACATACTGCGGTTTATCATAGCCTTCAAGTTGTATATGCGCTGGAACATGGATATCTTCCCAATCCCGACAATCTGTCTCTAATTGATAGAAGTCCTTTGGAGAGTCTTCCATATTTTTTGCATACTGGAATTTCCAAAGACCATCCAAAGACTTTTTTAGACTTTGAATATTTTGCACAAACTCAGCCTCATTTACAAAATACTTGTGATCTGAGTGTGGTGCTATTTTATTTTCCTCATAGAACAGAGGATTTTTAATCTTTTCTTGCATATTTATGCCCTCTTGTTCGGATTTGAATGTTTGTGTCTAGTAGAACAAATATTAAGTTTCTTCCTGTTAAACTTATTCTTTTTTCATCTGTTTCATTGTCAAATCTCGCTGTAATCACTAATACACTCCCATTATATCATCCATTAACATTTTCTTGTTTATATAATCATCTTAATTTCGCGCAAATTCATTTATTGCCTGTCTGCAAAAATGCCTACCCTTTGGCATTCTCCTGTGTGAAAATAGTCTATATAGCAAATTTCACACGAACTCCCATCTGCCCGCTTTGGCGGGCGTACTAATCAGGATGGGTGAAATTAAAATTTCACCCTACCACCCTTTTAAAGCCGATATCTTATATTCTAAAAGTTTACCTTCATGATTATCTGGACGTTTCTTCCATTGATAAGGTGATGTACCAATAATGCGCCTAAAATTGCGGTTAAATGTTGACGGAGTGATAAATCCCACTTTTTCTGCAACGTCTTCCATGCTAATATCTGTCTTATCAATCAAATCACACGCTTTTCTAATCCGTACAAAATTTACATATTCAACAGGCGTCATATTTATTTTCTCCTGAAAGATACGGCGAAAGTGTGTCTCACTCATATGACACTCATTTGCCAGATCAGCAATTTTAAAATTATTTGCATAATTTTTATCCACATATTCAATTGCATTTTCTAATTGCAAACTGTTGTTCTTCTCACAGGATTGTGCAATATCCTTTCCATTAAACCGCGCAATCTCAAACAACAATGAATACGCAAGACCACTTACACTCTCCCGATAATATATGTTCTTGTCTTGCATTTCCTCAAAGATAGCACGAATCAACGTCACAATCATTGGATTCTCCTCAACCTTTATAAAAAATGCTCTATTGTTAATTATATCCGTAATACTTCTGATTTCCTGCACAGATTTGCCTCGTTGTTCTAGTATGTCCACTGGATTAATATAGATATACTCCCAGAATGCCATAACATCTGTGTCACTTCTAGTCACATGCAGAAAGTTTGCTGGAATGCAAGAAACCATACCCGCTCCAAAACGATACTGATCATTCTCAATAATCAAATCGCCGTCCCCATAATGACAATATCCAATCTCTATTAGATTGTGAAAATGCATATTATCAATATTCTCACCGTAAACCTGTATCCACTTTTTTCCCGTTAACGCAAGAACCGTTTCCTCTTGTGGCACTTCATAAAATCGAAACTCCACAGACCCCTTTTTTTTCTTAGCCATTTTAATCCTCATGCCGCCTTTGGCGACCCAAATAGAAATAAAAACACTGATTTTTTCGTTTTTCGATATAAGCATTGGTACTTCTTACTATAGTCTCTTGGAATCTTCACAATACCAGATGCCAAAAGACTTCGAGAATCTATTTTCTTAGAAAAGTGTGGATTCCCGAATGACCAGTTTATAGCCTAGCAGCGTTCTTGACTCCACTTTTATTCCTTGAATATACTGCAACAAAATTTTACATGTAAGTGCTCCAAGCGCTCTGTCGTCAAACAAAAGCGAAGTGACTGCCGGCTTTGCATGTTTTAACAGTGTGCTATCATAGAACGACGCAACCTGAATCTGCTGCGGCACCTGAATCTTTTTTTCTGCCAAAACTTGCAGTGCCACTGAGCAGACAAAATCATCCATACAGACAATTGCCCCCACACCTGCCTGAACCAATTTTTCTGTCGCAGACGCAATCTTTTTTATACTATCACAATTTTCTATACTCAATGCCATATTTGGTTCTATACTAGCTGCTCGAAATGCATCTTCATATCCTTGTTTTCTAATTCGATTAACAATGTAATTTTTGCTGCCCCCAATTAATCCAATTCTAGTAGTTCCGCTATTGATCATACGGCTTACCAGCGCACAGCAACCTGCCCGATGATTATTATCCACCTGCAAAATCTTTGCATCCCGCGAAGTTCCCATCATCACAAAAGGAATCCTTTCTTCTTTCAACAAAGCTGCATTTGTATCTTTTACTAACGAACGGCTAAGTATCACGCCATCAACCTTATTGTTTGCAATCATGCGTTCAAGATTTTCCGAATGATGAGCTGTCACTGGCACAAGCATGACATCATAATCATTTGCAGAAGCCTCATCACAGATACCTTGCATACTGTTCTGAAAAAAAGGCATATCCACAAGATTGCAATCCCCGGGAATCACCAGTGCAATGTTGTATGTTTTTTTCTGCGCAAGTCCTTTTGCAATCATATTTGGCTTAAAATCATTTGCTTCAATATAAGAAAGAACACGTTGTCTTGTCTCGTCACTGATTCGCCCTTTACCAGATATTGCACGCGATACAGTAGTTTTTGAAACATGGAGCGCATCTGCCACATCCGCAATTGTAATCTTGCAATCCCTCATTCTACAGACCATCTATAAACCGCTGGAATGCTGCTCTGCCAGCCTCATCTCTCTTGTAGACGCCTGCATGTTCAAGCACCTTTCCAAACACAATTCCAACTTCTTTCTGAATAATATCTATCACATTATCCTTAGTGACCATATCATACTTTGGTAAGAACGCATCCACCCAATCTGCGTGTTTCTCCAACACTTCATTTTTGCGCAAATCTTCTTTTGCAAGAATTGCATCTGCGAGCTGTTCCAACTCCGATTTTAATCTTGACGGCAGCACTGCCAATCCCATCACTTCAATTAATCCAATATTTTCTTTCTTAATATGATGTAATTCTGCATGTGGATGATAGACGCCAAGTGGATGCTCCTCTGTCGTGATATTATTTCTAAGAACCAAATCTAGCTCATAATTCTCTCCACGCTTTCTAGCAATCGGTGTAATTGTATTGTGCGGTTCTCCATCTGTCTCGGCAAAAATAAATACGGATTCATCTGTATAACCACGCCACTTTGCAAGAATCACGTCCGCAAGTTCTATCATTCGATTGTAATCCTTATGTGAAAGTCTGATAACGGACATTGGCCACTTGACAATACCTGCTGTGATATCCTCAAAACCTTTTACGGTAAATTCCTTCTCAACTGGCGCCTTTGCCATTGCAAACTCATAATTCCCCCCTTGAAAATGGTCATGACTTAAAATCGAACCGCCCACAATGGGAAGATCTGCGTTAGACCCCACAAAATAGTGTGGGAACTGCTCCACAAAATGAAAGAGTTTCACAAAGGTATTATGTTCAATCTTCATAGGGATATGTTTGCTGTTAAATACAATACAATGCTCATTGTAATACACATACGGCGAATACTGAAATCCCCATTGATTCCCCTGAATCGTAACAGGAATAATTCGATGATTCTGCCTTGCAGGGTGGTTTACTCTGCCAGCATACCCCTCATTTTCCATACAAAGCTGGCACTTAGGATAACCGCTCTGCTTCGCGTTTTTTGCCGCCGCAATTGCCTTCGGATCTTTCTCTGGTTTCGACAGATTAATGGTAATATCCATCTCCCCATACTCTGTGTCGGCCTTCCATTTTTTGTCCCGCGCAATGCGATAACGCCGAATATAATCTGTATTTTGACTAAATGTATAATACCAATCTGTTGCAGCTTTTGCGCCTTTCTCATCATAAAGTTTTTGAAATTGACAAATAACCTCTGATGGACGTGGAACTAACATTCCCATAATCTTTGTATCAAACAAATCCCTATACACAATGCTGTCGTCAGGAAGGATTCCTTTTTCCACCGCATAATCAAGCATTTGATTGAGAAGTCCTTCCAAATCAAACGCTTCCAGATCGACAATTGTCGTTGTACTTTCTGGCACATCATAATCATCTAGTCCAAACAGCTCTAAAAGCTTGTTGATAGTATAAATCCTATCATTTTCCGCAAGAAGTCCCACTGCAATGCCATAGTTTACAAGAGTTGAAATGTTTTCTGTAATCATAAAATACCTCCTTTTTATCATATAGTCTCTTGGAATCTTCCACAACAGCACCTGTAAAAAACTCCGAAAGTCTATTAGTCACTCGAAATTTATCTTTTAAAATCTCTGATAACTTCCAACGCTGGAAGTGCATTTCCATCATAGTCAAACAATGCCTGATTCGCCCACTCATTTCCGCATGGTCCAGCTTCTTTCATATAGGCAAGTGCTTCCTCTGTCGCCCAACCGCTTCCTGCTACCGGAAGCCAACCTGCTTCCCAGTAAAAAAATCCTCTGCACTTCTGCTCTGGCACTTTCTCAAGCACCTCAAAAAATGCTTTCATAAACGCGCATTGCCCTTCTTTTGTCATTGGAAATGGCACTTTCTCACAAAGTGCAGGTCTTGTTGCCATGCCTTTTCTATTTTCTGGAGCGAGCTTCTCATAGTCGGCATAATCCTCAACAGTATGCCCCATGGAAACTTCAGCGATAACAAGTTCTTTTCCATAGCGGACTGCAATATCATTCATATTGTTTGACAAATCATCTAGTGTTCCATGCCAAAATGGATAATAAGACAATCCAATCACATCAAAATCCGCGCCTTTGTTGACATTGATATACTGGTCAAACCACGTGCGATACAATGCATTATTTCCGCCATTATCCAAGTGAATCATAATCTTTGTTGTAGGACATGTCTCCTTTACAGCCTTGATCCCTGCGCTGACAAAGCGCGCAATATTTACATAATTTGGAGTCTGCCCTTCTGGCCAGAGCAGTCCATTCGACAATTCATTTCCAACCTGTACCATATCTGGTACAATATCCTCTTTCTGCAAACGATTCATTATTTCTTTCGTAAAATCATACACTGCTTGCTCAAGCTGGTCTGCATTGTAATCTGCCCATGCCTTTGGCTTACGCTGTTTACCAGGGTCCGCCCAGAAATCGCTATAGTGAAAATCCAAAAGAAAACCAAGTTCTGCTGCCTTTACTCGCCTTGCCATACGAAGCATTGTCTCATAATCTGTATTTCCTGCGCCATATGGCTTTTTGTCAGGAGACTGCGGGTCATTCCAAAGTCGCAAACGAATATAATTTGTGCCATAATTCTTTAAAATTTGAATCAAATCACCCTCTTTGCCATGCTCATAAAATTTTGCTCCAAGTTTTTCAATCTCATCTAATGATGAAATATCCATTCCCTTGATATAATCCAACATAATTTTTCTCCATTCTTGTCTTTTCAGCTCTAATATTAAACAGTGTATACAAACCACTTTGCGCAACCGTTTGCGCATCTGTATTTATCATAACAGCATACAAAAAAGAAGTCAATACATCCACTCTAAATTTCCATGTGAGAAAATAAACACTTCTTTTTAGTAATTTTGTACAATATCCAACATCTAATTCCGTAACAGGAAGTCGAAGGCTAAACTGTTACGAACATCAAGCCATACAAAACTACTTCGTGGTGTCAAAGCCACATACCGTGGCTTAATGCATCTCAACCACTACGTAATCCTAGGTTGAACTGTTACCTAATTCAAATGTGCAAATAGAAAAAACCTTCACTTTTTCCTTAAAATATGTTATAATATTTCCATCTAAATCCCACTGTCATGACATACAAAAGGAAAAGAAACGGTATGTAAAACACTATTAATTTCTCGTTTTTTCATTTTATCCGCAAACCGTTTCACACTAAGAAATAGG
>BLMC01000067.1 GCA_011959805.1 Lachnospiraceae bacterium
TGCGGAGCAATCCGTGGTATCATAGGGGGCAAAATACCTTTTGACCCCAACATCAATAGTATTATATAAAAGAGATTTCAGAGAGAAAGGGGATTTGTATATGAGACGATATGTTCTGTCTGCATAGCACTGGCTATTGCAATAAAAACAATGGATGCCATCGCAGGACGGTTCATCTATATGTTCATAAAATTGTTATAGCCAATGCTATTCCTAAAAATATTAATTTAGGAGGCAGATATGGGCTATATAAGAGCAGAAGAAATTCTGCCAATTGAAGTAATAGAGTTGATACAGCAGTATATTGATGGAGAAAATATTTATATTCCACGTAAGTCGGCATATAGACAAGCATGGGGGACAAGTACACAAATTAAGCAAGAACTTTTGATGCGCAACCAACAAATTTATCAGGATTATCTTGCCGGAAGCAAAACTTCAGAGTTAGCTTGCAAATATTATTTATCAAAAAAGAGCATACAGCGTATCCTAAGGAAAATGAGTAAGTAAGAATATGAGCTGATACTTGGTATTGGCTCATACTTTTTTATAAAAATATGTGAGGTGGCATGTGATATTAAAGTATGTTATTCTAAACCACAGAAGTGGAAATGCAATAAATATGAAGGAAAATATGTAAGTACCAAAAAAATTTGTAGGATTGAAAGTAATGTTTTACGATACATCAAACATTACCAGCCGAAAGGAGATTGAAACTATGGATTACAGCCAAAAAATAGCCGAACGTTTGTGGAATATGCCAGATAAAGGAGAACTTGAAAGCCATCGTGAGGAAACATTTATTGATGATATTATTCAAAAAAGTCATATTGAAAAGGAACTGCTCTCTCATTTGGAGGGGATAAAAACTGTGTTTGACGGTGGTGCAGGCTGTGGTAGATTTTCTATTCTTCTTGCAAAACATGGTTGTGAGGTCACACATTTTGATATTTCGCAGACTATGATAAACAAAGCAAAAGAATTGGCCAAGAAAGAGGGAGTTCTTGACAAAATCACTTTTGTGAATGGGGCATTAGAGAACCTGAGTGATTTCAAAGATAAATCATTTGATATAGTTATTTCTTTTGACGCTCCTGTTTCATATACTTATCCTAATCAAGAACAGGTTATTAAAGAACTTATACGTATAGGTCGCAAACGTATTATGCTTAGTGTGTCGAGTCGATTAGGATACCTTCCATATTTGGCAAATCCAATACAGAAAAACCAATTTATATTAGATGCAGATTGCGATGATTCATTTGTCAAGTGGTGTATTGATAATAAAACAAATGCGATTGAAGATTTTCATTTCAGTAAAGATGCTGTTATAAAGCTGTGGAATGAGGGGCTTATGGGCGGGGATGATGAAATTGCTGAATATGAAAAAGGGGGTGTGCCATGGTGTATCACATATACCTTTATGCCAGAAGAATTAAAGGGCTTATTAAAGCGTCATGGCGTAAAAAACATTCAGTTAGCAGGTCCGGGTGCATATGCAAGAACGCTTCCCAATGAGTTGCTTGTAAAAATTATGAAGGATTCAAAACAGCGTTCGGACTTTTTGGATTTTTGTCATTGTTATGATTCTAATCCATTTGTATGTGGAATGGGAAAAGATAACTTGTTCGCCCAAGGCGAACTTTAATCCCTATCACTTCATTCTAAAATATCAGAAAAGGAGAATTATATTTTATGACTACACCTGTTTACTTTGCATAGCGAGGCTATTGCAAATACAATAAACCAATAATGTAATGGCCTGCGCATCAAACCGTAAAATCAACAGGAGATGCAAATGAGCTATTTAAAGAAAATAGAGTATGAAATTGTCCTGAAAGATTCGTTTTGGGTCATTCGGAACTGCCCCAAATGTAACAGGAAAACATATTTTACAAATACAAAGAGGTTCCGTGTCAATGCCAATGGCAATAAACTGGATGCTTGGTTGATTTATCAATGTGAGGAATGTAAACATACGCTTAAGATCGCAATCTATGAACGACAAAAAGTTTCTTCTATCTCAAAGAAAGAATATCAGTATTTTTTGAATAATGATGAACAATTTGCAGAAATGTATGGTAAAAATGTGCAGTTATTTCGAAAGAATAAAGCGACCATTGATTTTGAAAAGGTACATTATGATTTTGTAAAACGAAATGAAATTATAGAATATGGTGATTTTAAGGAGCAGATTATAATTGTAGTAAATAATCCTTTTCAACTGAAAATTCGTCCAGAAAAACAAATTGCTGAAATTTTGGGATTATCCAGAAGTGAGATAAAAAACTTGTTAGACAAGGGGAAAATGGAACTGAAGACGAAACTGCCACAATTTATTTCTATTAGTATCAATTCCTGCCAGTTTCATATGGACAAATAGACAGCTGAGAATAAAATTTAGGAGATTTTGCTTATGGAAATTGAAACGCAACGATTGCTGATTCGAGATGTAAAAGTAGAAGATAAAATACCATTTGTTAAAATGGCAGCAGACGGAAGCTTAAATGATTGCGGTTTTGATAAGGACTGCGGGAATATCCCATAGGATACAATATGTCTATCATACAGATTCAGTATTGCGCTAAGATATGCTTTATGTTTTCCTGCCCGATGTAATATTTAAATTCTGTTATATCTGTAAGCCATTTCTGATTAGGTGCATCTGCCAAAAACGCTCGATTTAATATATTCCGTGCTATGAATTGCGGATTCCCTGCCTGTCGTGTACAACTATTGTTAGCAGATTTGATATTTTTCTTTCTGCAAATACGTAGAACCCGTTTGTTATTTACCTTTATTCCATGGTAACGTTCCAGGTCATCTCGTATTCTGCGGTATCCCTTATCAGGAGAATCTGTATGTATCTTTTCGATTTCATCCGCAATGCGCTTGTTTTCAATCTCATTAGTTGGAATCTCCCTATGGGGTCATTTGTAATAAGATGTCCTGCTTACATTTCCAAGTCTGCAAAGCGCACTAATCGGATAATCATAGATTTCGTTTTCTTCTTTGATTGCCTGATAAATCTGTCCTTGTCTAAGCAGGCTTATCCCGCCTCCTCTCTATTTCACTGTATTTTTAGGAATGATGTCTCCATTTCAGCCTTTTCTAATTTCAATTCTTCCCGAAGTTTTTCGAGTTCAGTAAGAGAATGTTGCGGTTTTCATTTGCCACGATTATTCTGTAATGCATCAATTTTGTTTTTCTCGTATTTCACAGTATCGTTTCACGCCTGTTGATAAGAAACTCCAAATTTTTCATCAGTTTTAGCATAATTATGAGCATGGGAAATACAATAGGAAGCAATTTCCGCTCGTTCCTCAAATGTTGTTTTTTCCTTTCGTCATGATGACTGTACCTCCTGTTTGGGAAACCTTCAGCTGATCATACCCATTATACTTCTTTATCCAAATTTGTAACTTGGATTTTGAACGAATTGCGTATCTTTTACAAATATCATCATGAGAACCACGTCCTAATGAGTAATCTAAAACCGCTTGCTGTTTTAATTCTTTAGAATATTTCTTGTTTCCCTTTAATGTGAATATGTCTGCCCCATAGATTCATAATTACCAATCTATTGTTGGACAGAAGCTATGCCAACACCAAACATAGATGCGATTCGATATTAACTTTCTTTTCCTTCCAAATACAGATTTACAGTGTATATCTTATCTTCAATGGATACTTTTCTTTTAGATATAAAATATGCTCTCTCCTAAGCAACAAGTTTTTATTATTTCACTTGTTTACCTAGAAAAGAGCATATCATTCATGAAGCGGCAGCTTCATTTTTATGCACACGGGTGCATAAGGAAATTAGCAGCTTTGCTGCACGCACCCTGAACGATGGGCATGGAAAGAATCTTCCCTGTTCGAGTTTGTAAAGAAAAAGAGGTACATATATATGGAAGAAATAATCAAAAAAATAACTAGATATGCCTACAAACTACTGCAGGATATTTATAAATCCATAAACGGGGCTCAGATGAAAAATTTAATAACCTCTAAGAATCAAGATCACTTATGTTATGAGCTAAGGACTATAGGAACAGTTGTTAAATCAATACATACTTATGTTGTGAAAGAAGTTCGTATCATGTATACTGATAATAAGAAAACAATTCATTCCAAATAAGGGAGGGGGTCATATGAATGAAAACAAGACTGGACTTGGATATCAGGACTTTGAGGAAGTAAGAACCCAGCATATATTTTATATTGACAAGACAGATTTCATCAGGGAATGGTGGGAATATGCGGATAAAGTTACCCTGATCATACGTCCGCGAGGTTTGGAAAGACACTAAACATGAGTATGATAGAGTGTTTTTTCTCAAATAAATATGCGGACAGGAGTGATCTGTTTGAAGGCCTGTCCATATGGAAAGAAAAATCTTCTAATGGGGAATATAAATACAGGAAACTGCAAGGAATTTTTCCGGTAATCTTTTTGAGTTTTGCAAATGTCAAAGCAACTTCATATGAGGAGATGATCTTCAAGATCAGCCGGGTAATTACTGATTTATATAACGAGAATGATTATCTGCTGGAAGGAAACCTACTGAATGAAAAAGAACGAGAATATTATCATAATATCAAACTTGGGATGGATGCAAATCTGGTCACTGATGCCATACGTTCAATGGCCGGTTTTATGCGGCGCCAGTATGGTCAAAAAGTAATAATTCTTCTTGATGAATATGATACACCAATGCAGAATGCATGAATTTCAGGATATTGGGAGAAGACTATGAGATTTTTTAGCGGTCTATTTAATGCTACGTTTAAAACAAACAAATACCTTGAGCGCGGATTAATCACAGGAATAACAAGAGTGGCAAAAGAGAGTATATTCACAGGTATGAATAACCTGAATGTTATCACAACAACATCTAATAAATATATGACGTCTTTCGGTTTTACAGAAGAGGAAGTCTTTGCAGCACTTGATAATGCAGGATATAGGAAACAGAAAGAAAAAGTAAAGAGATGGTATGATGGATTTACACTCGGTGTTTGTTCTGATATATACAATCCGTGGTCAATTGTGTCATTTATGAATGAAGGGGGAAAATATGATACGTATTGGTCAAATACAAGTGGAAACGGCCTTGTAAATCTATTAATACAGCAGGGAAACCCGAGCATAAAACAGATAATGGAAGATCTCTTGCAGGGTAAAAGCTTTGAGGCGAAAATCGATGAAAAGATTGTATTTGACCAGCTTAATGGCAGTGCGAATGCAGTGTGGAGCCTTCTGCTTGCGACGGGATACTTGAAAGTGTTAAATCTGAGATCATTGGATGAGGACAAGGAAGGGATCGGGGAGGAGGGGGATGATGATACGCCTGAACGCTTTTATCACGGGTTTGTGCTGGGACTGGTGGTTGAACTTGCCGGAAGGTTTGAGATCACATCTAACAGGGAAAGCGGTTTTGGGCGTTATGATATCATGCTGACACCCACAAACAGGGAAAAAGATTACGCATATATCATTGAGTTTAAAGTGCATAAATCTTCCAAAGAAAAGGATCTTGCACAGACTGTTGCAAACGCCCATTCCCAGATTGATAAAAAGTTGTATGACGCCAAATTGATTGCAGATGGATTTTCTTCAGAACAGATTCGTAAATATGGGTTTGCATTTAATGGAAAAGAGTGTTTGATTGGATAAAGATAATCAGAGAGGACATTTCATGTATAATAAAAAATTCATAACGGATAATGGAAAAGATTTATATCTTGGATATCTCAGCAGAAAGCATAGGGATCTGATCAGAAAACAGTATATGGAAAAAAGGAATATATGTGGTGCGCATGCCGTCCAGATACAGGACTTTATTATAAGATCAGAGGGGGATTAAAAAATTTATCCAAAACATAATGGATATATGCATGACAAATACTGTTGCAGATATAAAAATCGAATAATAAAAGCTGTTCACTTCATTATACATTTTATGAACATTACTGTTAGAATAATTAGGTACAAGGAATAATGTGTTTACTGTGACTATATGACTTAATTGAGCGAAGTCGAATTTATGACAGTAAAAAATATCTATATCATTGATTACAAGTGAAGGGTTTATATTTACTTTCGCTTTTAGAGCACAATAATTACAAAAATAAAGAAAATATTCCAATAACCCCATTAATTAACCAATTCTAAAGTATAAAAAATCTCAAATAATATAAATAAAAATAATTATTGACAAAAATTATGTATTGGAGTATATTTTTACTAGATTATATTAAAAAAAATTAATATAATCTAGTAAAAATTAAAATGATTGCGTTTGAAGAAAATATAATATATAAAAAGAATAAATACATAAAGTATTTGAGCGGAGTAGAAATTTTTTTTCGTAAGAAAGATGTAATCCCCTAAAAATGTGGAGGAAGTCTATATGCGTCAAAACCTTCTTTTCAATATGTCGTTTTCGGGAAACATGGTTTTTATTTTATATATTTTGACCTATCCGTTAACCAAAAAATTTTTTTCATTAGAGTGTAGATATAGGATTTTAAAAATTGCTATAGCTTTTTATCTTATTCCAATATCATTATGTAAGTATTTCATAATGGATGTAATCCATAGCTTTTTTCCCCTGTTAGGAGAGAAAATAAGCCATATATTCGTAAATATGGATAGGAAGTATATCATTATTGTCAGTCAGGACTTTGTGAAACTTTCTTCAAGAGTCAGTTACATGCTGATGATTCTTCTTATTATTGCGATTATTGCGTTTATTATCATACGAAAACGGATAATCCAATACTGGAAATGGAAAAGAGTTTGCACTGTTGGTTCTGAAAAGCCGACAAATTTGGAACTGGAAATTTTTTATAAGATAAAGAAAGAAATGGGTATAAAAAAGAAAGTAGAACTAATCTGTTCTGAATATTGCAATTCGCCTATGACAAGTGGTATTTTATCTCCTATTTTGATATTTTCCAAATGGGAAGATAGTATAGATGTAGATAAGTATGAATATATGCTTCGACATGAGTTGGTACATATGAAACATCATGACTTATTGATAAAATATATCGGATTATTGGTGATGGCTGTCCATTGGTATAATCCCTTTGTTTATATTATGTTTCATGAGATTTCGGTTATCAGTGAAATGTATTGTGATAGTATTGTAGTTGGCGGAAAAGGAGAAGAAGAATGTAGGAAATACGGAGATCTGATTTTAAAATTAGCTGCACAGAATAAATTTGCCAATAAACGGCAATTCTTTATTGGTATGGCAGACAGCAGAGATAAATGGGTATATAAAAGGAGGATTTTAGAAATGAAAAGGGCTAAGAAATACAAGGCAATGCTGCCTGTTGTTATGACAGTAGTTATATGCATGGTTGGCGGGATTACAACTTTTGCATATGATTCACCACAGACAATTTATAATGATACAGGTTATGATTTTGACGCAAATATGGATTATACATTTGAAACAGCAGAGGAATGTACAGATTTACCATCAGATTATTTTTTTATAGATGATAATGCAAAGATTTATGATTTAAGCAAAATAGAAAAAAATAGCAGAAATCTTTGCAGTCATGACTTTTCCATACATGGAACTTTGAATCAACATAAAAAAGATGGAAATGGCGGATGTGTAACAAATAGCTATGAGGCATGGCGCTGTTCTATCTGCTCTGCTGTCAAAACCGGAGAGTTAAAAAGCACTGTAACTTATAAACCTTGCCCACATTAAATATGGAAAGGAATGAGCCAGATGAAAAAGAATTATGGCTTGACAAATACAGAACTGCAAATTATGGAATTGTTATGGTCAGCGCAGGAACCAATGTCATTCAGGGAGATTATGGATGTTGCTGTAAATGAATGGAAAAAAACATGGAAAGTACAGACTTTAAATACATTTTTGCTGGGTTTGCAGAAAATGGGATTGGTTGGAACAGACAGGGGAATGTCATCTTATAATGTGTACTATGCTTTGTGTACAAAAGAACAGCATATTCATAACTGGACAAAAAAAATGGTAGCTGAGTGTTATGGAAATTCCTTTTCTCGTTTTGTCTCAGCTTTCATTGGAGATGGAAAGTTGTCAGAGGAAGAGGCAGACGAATTGAGAAAGTTATTGTAAAACTTGAATATTTTTTTGCTATTATATACTTATCAATGTGAGGATTAAATACAATCATTTTGGAAAAGAGGAGAAATGGTTACATATTATGAGTGAAACTGTCATAGAAACTATAAGTTTGACAAAAGCATATGGCTCCCAAATTTCAGTTGACCATATAAATCTCCATGTAAGAAGAGGGACAATATATGGTTTATTGGGGAGGAATGGGGCAGGAAAAACGACTACAATGAAAATGCTTTTAGGATTAATTACGCCCACGGATGGACAAGCTCTTGTGTTGGGAAAAGATATACAGAAAGAAAGGAAAAAAATTTTACCTCATATTGGAGCATCCATTGAAACACCAGGATTTTACGCAAATCTTACCGGAAGAGAAAATTTGCAGATCTTTTCTGAATATTCAGGAAGAAAAGACAGTGCAGAAATAAAGAGTGTTTTAGAACAGATCGGTCTTTCTCACACAGATAAAAAAATTTTTTCACAATATTCCTTAGGAATGAAGCAAAGATTGGCCATAGCATGTGCTATTATGCACAATCCGGATATCCTGGTTTTAGATGAACCTACAAATGGCTTGGATCCTATAGGAATATCAGAGATGAGAGCGTTTATTAAGAATCTTTGTGAAAAACAGGGAAAAACGATCTTAATATCCAGTCACATTTTGCAGGAAATAGAAATGCTTGCAGATGATATCGGCATTATTGATCAAGGGAAATTGATAGAAGAAAGCAGTAAAGAGGAACTAAGTATAAAGAGAGAAAAGTATATCAAGATCAAGGTGTCCGATACAGACGGCGTTGTCAAAATTTTGAGAGATCAATATCAAAGCCCCAGATATAAGCTATCTACCAAAGGCGAACTGCTGATTTATGATTCTAAAATAAATATCGAAGAATTTATAAGAGATCTCATTATGGCAGGGATTAGCGTAAGAGAGGCTGGTGTTAAGGAGGAAAAACTGGAAAGTTATTTTATTCGAGTAACAGGAGGGGTGGACATTGATCAGGATTTTCACGAATGAGTTTAAAAAATTTAAAAATCAGAAAATAACCAGAGTTCTGGTGCTGCTTGCTACAGTTATCCCAATTGCGAATACTCTTTTGTGCCTAAAGCAGCATCTTTCTTATAAAAATCTGGTTGGATTAAATATACTTTTTGGCAATTTTTTAGTGATGCCATGCTTATTTATTATGTCGTTGGTCGTATTGCTACAGACTGAAGAACAGAATGACACATTAAAAAATGTTTTATTATCAGGCGTATCAAAATGGAAGATTATATTCGTAAAAATTTGTGCATCAGTCATAATTGCGTTTGCATTTATCGTACTAATTTGGTGCACAGGTATTATAGGCGGATTTTTAACGGGGGGAACACTATATCCTGTTAAAGGATTTATTGCAATGGCTTTATCTGGTATTGCAGTTATTTTTGCTTCATCGCCCATCTTAATTGCAGCTGTTATTTTCAAAAAAGATTTTTTGTTGGCTCTTATTATCTCAAATTGTTTACTGATAGCAAATTTTCTTTTTACATGGCAGTTAACAATGCTTAATGGATTAAATGTATATATGCCAATCTGCATTGCTATGAGAGTCACATATCCATATCAAATCTTTGAATACTCCCAGAATCTTCAATACGGGATAGATGCTCTGTATTTTCCAGAATTAACCGGATGGACGGTTTTAATGTTTACTATGGGTTTATCAATAGGAATGAGTTTGTTAATTTATGAATATCAGGAGGTGTGAATGCCCATGACCATATTAAAAGCAACAGCATTAGAAATCAAGAAACTGAAAAGGTTAAAAATGAATGCATTAGGGCTTTTATGTGCTGTTTTATCAGTAGTGATATCCTGTTTCCAGATGTTGGCAATGTCTGATGCGGAACGACTTTTTTCCGTGCTTGAAGATGCTGTAATTTGGAATAATGTAACGCTTCTTATGCCATTTACCATCGCTTTGATGGGAGGATATTACATAAACAGAGAATTTGTTGAAGATACACAGAAAAACATATTCATGATACCAGTCGAATGGAACATGATCATAAAAGCTAAAATAGTATTGTTATTTCTATTTGGTGCGTTGTTAGGGATTGCAGAATGGATTTTATGTCTTGTGGCTGGTACTGTATGCGGATGCAAAGGGCTCAGTTTGAAAATAATAGTATGCTCTTTTGTATTGATGGTCGTTGTTCAAATCTGCATTGTGATTGCGGTTTTGCCAATTATTCTAATTGCATCTAGCAAGAGAGGAACATATGTATGGGGAGCGCTGATATCTATGATTTTAGGTGTACAGGTTGTGTTCATCAGCAATGGAAAGCTTGTGAATTTTTATCCGCTCACGGCGGGATTAGTTCTTCTTCAATTTCAGCAAATACCAGAAGAAATCTTAAACAGGAAATTTGCATCTATTAGTTTCATTATGTTATGTTTTGTGTCATATTTGATGTATCGGATTCTGTATAAAAAAAGAGTCGAGTGTTATTAGTTGTATCTGCTTTTGCTTTAATTACAGAAAGGAGCACTTATGTTAAGAAGAAAAATGAGAAATCCAATAGAAAGAGCAGCAACTTTTGAGAATCCAGCAGGTAATGTTATGCAGGAACTGTCAGAAATTGATTTGGATAAGGTTACCGGCGGCATCGATTATGTGAGTAATGCGAATTCTTGCGGATTCTACTGTACTATTACCGGAGAATGTCAGGGAACAAAAATATTTACTTGTTGTGACTAAGCGGAAAACTATTTACATTTGCAATATATGAGGTTCATCCAGCTTAACACAACAATAAAATGATACTATAAATAATAATTCAAAGTAATCTAAAGTAAAAGCAGAGATTTTATTTAAGAAAAAGCAGATACAAGTGATAACAACTATGAGGAGTATGAGTATGAAAAAATATATTTACCTGTTAGAACGAAATTATTGTCAGTCGAAATCTCTAGATAAAAATGATAAAAGAAAACAATATTGGGAAGATGTTTTAGGGAAAGAAATCTATGAAGTTGTTAATTCAAATGGCAGAATAGATAATGTTTTGACGGAAAGCTCATTTACATCATCAATAGATTTTCAAGAAAATTATATCTGGAAGTGTTTGTGCGATGCTCGATATAAAAACTATAATTTGATTTTGACAAATGAATTTTTGCAAGAAAGATTTGTATTTAGTAGTTTCTATACTCCTTTTGTAAAAATTGCGGAAAATATGCTAATAAGTAAATGCAGAAATAATAAAGTTTTCTGTATGAATCAAGGAGTCATTATTAGAGATTTTGAAATGAACATTTTAGAAAAGGTGGCAGATTGTAGTATTAGAATGCTTATTCTCGAAATGAATTTTTGTAAACAAGAAGGTAGTTTGAGAGGTATAGATCCGGAAAGTGAATATAATGATTACATTGAAAACTGGTTAAATAATCAAGACTATTTTATGGAACTTTTAAATGCTTATCCAGCGCTACTACGCCTGCTCATTGACGTATTGGAAAATGCGGTTCAGTTTTATGCTGAAATTCTGGAAAATTATCAGAAGGATGAAAGTGCTATACATAGTAAGTTCGGTTACAATACATCTGAATTTCTTCAATTTACAGTGGGCGGGTCTGATTCACATATGCATGGAAAATCGGTGGCAGTGATTTCATATTTTGATGGTTACAAACTAGTATATAAACCTCATTCAATAGAAGCGGAATATCAATATCAGAATTTTTTGTACTGGCTGGGAGAAAAAGCGAACATACAGATGAAAACTTATCGAATTCTTGATCGAGGAGAGTATGGGTGGGAAGAATATGTAGAACACATGCCATGCATATTTGAAGATGAATTAAAAGAGTATTATAAGAGGCTAGGTTTAATTATATGTGTTAATTATATGCTCAATGTTCATGATGTCCATAATGAAAATATTATTGCTTCTGGAGCTTTTCCAATAGTAATTGATGCGGAAACATTACTAAAAAATTGCGAACCTTTTAACCATCATCGCATAGCGGAAGTTACATTGAATAAAATTCGTGGGACTGTAATGGCACAAGGAATATTGCCGCAACATCTTAAAAGAAAAAAGGGCCATCAGTCTATAGATTTAAGCGGTATGTCCAATGATGTAGGAAAAGAATATCCTCGTAAAGTTCCCGCTCTCATTCATCCGAAACGATCAGATATGAGGTGTGTTTATGATTACCCCAAAGAAGTAAATAAACAGAATTTACCTCTTTTGAAAACGGATGTGAAGCGTCCTATATATTATGTTGATTATATTCTTGAGGGATTTGAGCAAACATATAGATTTGTATTAGAAAATAAGGATGTAATTAAAGATAAATATAGTATTTTTAAAGATATGTGTATAAGACATTTGCGAAGAGATACACAGATATATGCAATGCTTCTTACGACATCCAAACATCCAGATTTTCTTGGGGATTGTGCTTATAGACAGATGATATTAATGACATTATATAAGAATAGAAATTTAACCAGTTTAGAAGAGCGCACGGCGATTGAGGAAGAAATATTGCAAATGCTTTATAATGATATTCCAATGTTTAGTTATAATTCATGTGGAAAAGATTTATTTTCTGGTTATGGTAACTGTATCAAGGATTATTTTGAGAGGAGTGCAATAGAATTAGTAGAGGAAAAATTGAAAAATATGGATAGGCATGATCTGTCACAACAGAAATTATATATTGTGTTATCAGTGACCTCTACAGAAGATATAGGAGATATAAAGGCAAAAGAAGAAAAAAAACAAGAGATAAAACAACTACTTGGAAAAGAGATGCTGATATCTCTAAAAGAGCAAAGTATACTTCAGCAATGTAAAAGCATAGTGAAAAAATTAGAAGAGAGTGCAATATATAATGTGGATAAAGACAAAGTTGGATGGATAGGTGTATCTTTAATGGGTATTGAAGAGATACAGTGGAATGTTGTTCCATTAAATTATGACCTATACAATGGTATCGGAGGTATTGCTATTTTTTTGCATGCTTTTCGCGAAACATATAGCAGAAATGAATGCTGTGATATTTGTAATGCAGTAGATAATTCTTTAGATGAGTATATGAAATCAATTTTAGAATATGATTCCATAATTGGTCACGAAAGCGGAAGTGGATATTTTAGTGGAGAATGTTCTTTAGTAAATGTTTTTCTAATATTATTTCAAATAACCTCAGATGGCCAATATTTAGATCGGGCGGAAAAACTGGTTAAGGTTATAGAAAACCAGATTGAAAACGATGATATGAATTCTATAGATAATGATATCGTATCTGGTCTGGCAGGAACAATTATAACCTTTTTAAAATTGTATCAGTTCACAAATAAATCTATGTATTTAGAAATTGCTGAAAATGCGGGGCATAAGTTGTTGGCTGCAGCGCAAAAAGGCGACATAGGAATCGGATGGGGAATTCCTGGGCAGCCTTTTATATTAGCAGGTCTTTCACATGGAGCAAGTGGAATCGCCTTAGCTTTAATAAAATTATGGGAGTTGACTAAAAAAGAGAAATTTCTAAAGGCAGCTAAAGATGCGTTGTATGAAGAAGATAGTTTATATAATGAAAAATTTGGCAATTGGGTGGATCGCCGTTTTTTTCGAGGAAGTACAGGAGAAGAAGCGGGAAGAAATCCAGCAACATGGTGTCATGGTTCCGGTGGAATATTGTTAGCCAGAATAAAAATGAGTCAATTGGTTCCAGAAGAAATGAATAGTATTTTTCAACAAGATATAGAAAAAGCGCACACTTCTTTGGTGAAATATGGTGGAAAAAAGAATCAATGTTTATGTCATGGAAATATTGGTAATTTGGAAATCCTTTATGAATATGCTAAGTTTGCAAGCAATCATGAATTGGAAAAGCAAATAGAGAGTGCCTTACAAAAAGCGATAGAAGATTCGGCGAGTTATTGGGACTGTGGACTGATTGCAAACTATGAACATTTGGGATTTATGCTTGGCATTACTGGTATTGGATATTCACTGTTGAGATATGTGAACAAAGATCTGCCTTGCATTTTGGCATTGGAATAGATGTTATATATACTTTGCTTGGAATATTTCGTTAGCCGTAGCCGCGAAGTGGCATATTTCATTATGCGGCTGTGTGCATCAATTTATACTGAGCGGTTATTTTTATGAACCGCCAGTATAGTTTAAAATAGGATATGGAATGGTGTAACTATACTGATGAGGTGATTTTTTGTATAGGCGTAAAAAAATGCCATTTATTGCGCAATTAGGGAGTATGGATTGCGGAATAGCATGTTTGACAATGATTTTTAATTATTATTGCTGTAATGTTGACATAGTGGATGTTGGCTCAGATTTTTTCATAGGTCGGGATGGAATAACACTGGCTCAAATGAAAGAAATTGCAGTAAAGTATGGTTTTAATTTTGTGGCTTACAAATATGTGTATGATCAAAAAAATTTAATCGAAAAGCTTCCAGCTATTTTGTGTAATGACGCCCATTATATTGTAGTAGAAAAAATTAAAAAGAATGGAAGATTTGTTGTGTTGGATCCTGCAAAGGGGAAATACATTTTGGATTTTTCTGAATTACAGACTAACTATAAGGATATTTTGGTGTATATAACTCCAAGCACAAATAGAAAAAGAGTAAAACGTGGCAGGATTAACCTGAAACTAAAGAAAGAAAAGCTGTCAGAAGTAGTGTTTTTAATGTTATTGGCACAGTTTATAACATTGTGTGTTCCAATGATTATACAGAATATGATAGACAATTTATCTAAAAATATTCAACTTGATGTATTTAAAATGCTGTGTGGTATTTTGGCAATCATAGTTTCCTATTCTGGAATAAGTTGGTTGAGACAGGCGGTTTTATTAAAAGTTAATGTGGAATTATTTAACCGAATGGCTTCAAATATGCTTTTAAAACTTTTTCGTTTGGATGTTAGTTTTTTTGAGTGGCATAATGCAGGAGAGATTGGCAATCGATTTAATAATATTAATCAGTTAAATGATATTATTACAAATGGTTTGACAAACATTATAATACAGGGGATTACATCTTTAGTGTGCCTGTTTATGATGTTTTATATGTCTGTTAAATTAACAGTATTTACATTTGCTATAGCTGTGATACAAGTTGTCATAATGATATTTCTAAATAATAAAAATTTATTGAAAACACGGGAGTACATCTATTCACAAAGTAAAATGCAAGGAGACTTGATTGATGTGCTTGGAAATATAGTAGAAATAAAATGTATGGGAATGGATAGGGCCGTAGAAACAAATCTTCAAAATAATTACCAAGGGTTAATTGAGAAGTTTAAAGAAAAGACAAAAGTAGGAAATATGATGAATTGTTTTACATCTGTGGTCAGTTTGGGATTTCCATTGGCAACTTATATGCTTGGAAGTTTTGATGTTCAGGATGGTAACATGTCAGTTGGAACACTTATAGCTTTTGTGACATTAGTGGGTTATTTTACTTCTCCGTTTAACACTATTATAATGATGCTTCCAAGTATTAATGGGGTAAGAGAGGTAATGCTCAGATACAAGGAACTAATGAATTTTAGAGAAAGAAAGCATAATGGAAATGTTATGGACAGCAAGTTAAAAAATATTAAAGTTAGGGAGGTATTTTATCGTTATAAAAGTGGACGTGATTATGTTTTGAACAATGTATCGTTGGATGTCCAATGTGGAAAAAGAATTGCTATTGTAGGTTCATCAGGAAGTGGTAAATCAACTTTAGTAAAAGCTTTATTGGGAGTTGTAGATATTGAACAGGGAAATATTTATATCAATAATTATGAAATAGCTGAGATATCGAGAGAGCAAATTTATAAGTGGTTTGCCGTTGTTACTCAGAATCCAATGTGTTTAAATGCAAGTATTAGAAAAAATGTTGATATAACGGGCACCTTTTCAGATGATGAAATTTGGAAAGCGTTAGAAAATGCAGAGTTAAAGGATGAAATCAAGAATATGCCTTTAGGATTAGATACGCTTGTAGGGGAAGATGGTCAAAATATTTCCGGTGGACAGAAGCAGCGTTTAGCTATTGCAAGGGCTATAATTAATAATACTAAGGTTTTAATACTTGATGAGGCAACTAGTAATCTTGATCAGATGACTGAAAAGAAAATCTATGATAACTTAAAGGCAATAAATAAAACACAAATTATTGTTACCCATAGGTTAGCATCTATTCATAACGTGGACTGGATTTATGTTTTAAATAAAGGAAAACTTATTGAAAGTGGAACCCATAGTGATCTTTTAAGAAGTAAAGGGTGGTATTATAATAGTATCAATTGAAGGGGACTAAATTGACTGGTAGTATAAAATGGTTTGTGCTTTGGAAAAACGCTCTCCTTATTGGTAAGAATTAGTTCTTGTTAGATGTCTTAAAAAGGGAGCGCAATACTTGATAGCGCTAGAAAACGCGGATTTTGTTGAAAAAGATTTATATTATGCAATACATTGTTATACATTTGATGTACAAAAGCATATATTTACATTAACTGATAGATATGATTATGCATTTAGTGATGAATGCACCAGTGTAGCGGGGGTAGTTAATGAAATGTTTTTGGTACAACAGAATGGTGTTTTAGTTCCTTATTATGTGAAAATTGTAACACATTAATTTGTATATTTTCCATTAGGTTGCCAATTTTCGAAAGCCAGAAAACTTAATAAACTTTGATAATTAATTTTATACTGTTTTTTAGAGTAGTATGCTTAAATCAAAACCGTTTGTTACATCTTAGGCATTTAAGAATAAAATCTTGTGTAAAATAGCAAAATTTTGCTTGTGTTTTATCTGGGTTAGGGTATTTTGTACGCTGCGTACTGTGCGCTGTGAAGTTCCAGCTTAGCAAGCATGAGCATTTCTTTCGCCTGTTCCAACAGCATATTGTTCTTAATAATTACCCGATTGATGTTGCACCTCTCAGTCTGTATGCTTTTGTATTCCAAAGCGTTGGCAACCGCTCCAATATGGATAGTCGACTCTCTGTCAATCTGTGCCTTTTTCTTTGCTTTGGTGTGTTCCTCATATTTTTTCTGTTTCCTGTTGGATTTCCGTTTCAGATAATTTTGATGTAACTTATCTTTTCTCGCCTCTTTCTTCAACAATTCCTCCAGTTCTTCGGGTGTTGGCTCTTTCTCTGCCATAGTTGGCAGTATGTATTCCCTGATAAAATTAGTGACTTATAATCAATTCCCTCCTTTCCGCCAATGTGGCATAAATGCTATGCTGTGCCTCTTTTGTACTTATTTTGATTAAGAGTCCTTTATATTTTATAACTCCGTTTATCGAGCCGTTAAGTTATGGCAGAATATGTGATTTGTATAGAGAGATATGTTCTGTTTTAGAATTTATGTACTGGCAACACGTTTGCGAAAGGGGAGTAAAAAATAAAACTCAATAAAAAATATAATAGCTGAGCAAATTTAATAATGGTTTTTCGGAATGTTTTTATTTATGTTCTATTTTTCGTTTTCTTTCCAACATCGACTCTCCGCGCGATATAGTGAACATTTTTTGCAGCATGTGATATGCTTTTGTGAATGGAAGCTCTAAAAAGTCTTGATATTAGTGCGAAATTAAAATTTCACGCTAATTTAAGAGGCACTTCTATGCTTTGATACTTGGGCTAAGGGGAATGATACAATTAGATAGTTTGTTTTTTCATTTACAAAGTCGGATAGGTATGGTAAATTATAGATAATTGAGCACTATTAATGTGTTGATACCAGGGTCAAAAGGTCAAGAAATCCGATGC
>BLMC01000068.1 GCA_011959805.1 Lachnospiraceae bacterium
AAAATTTCCCACATCCTGATTTGTACGCCCGCTAAAGCGGGCATATGGGAGTTAGAGCGGCAATTTTAAGAAAAGGGAGATTTGTATGGAGCAGGAAATTTGTTACAGCATTATTGTAGTTTGTCTAAATTCTGGACAGCGGCTCTATGATACCATAGATAGTATTTTAGAACAGACATATCCAAATTATGAAGTAATTATAAAAGATGGTGGCTCCAAGGACGGTTCTATAAAAGCGCTTGCAGAACGATACACAGACGCACGACTTCATGTGTATACAAAAAAGGATAGTGGCATTTATGATGCAATGAATCAGGCAATAGCATTGGCAAATGGAACATATTTTCTGTTTTTAAATACTGGCGATAGCTTTTATCACACAAATGTGCTAGAAAAAGTAACTGCAGAAATTAAAAAACTGCAAAAAGAGGGGCATCGAGCAGATATTGTATATGGAAATTTGTACCATAAGATGCAAAAAACAGTGATATATGCATCACCAGAAATAAATGATTTTACATGCTATCGAAATGTGCCTTGCCATCAGACTTGTTTCTACCATAGAACAATGTTTGGCATTAGAGCATACCGGCCAGAGTATACTGTAAGGGCAGACTATGAACATTTTCTATGGTGTTTTTATAAGCAAAAGGCAGAAATCTTGTATATTCCTGTGGTGGTTGCGGTGTATGAAGGGGGTGGCTATTCTGAGACGAAGGTGAACCAAAAGCGTTCTGCTTATCAGCATCGTGAGATTGTGGTTCACTATCTTGGCAAGAAAAAGGCTGACCGATACCGACTATTGTTGTTGCTGACTTTAGCGCCCTTGCGAGGCGCCATAGCGTCAAACCAACATTTGTCAGGAATCTATAATAAGATTAAAAAAGTTATATACAAGATTCAGAAAAAAGCGAACAGGTAACTTGATAGGCTCAAGGACACTTTCTTAAAATAGGGGAAAAGGAGCGTTTAAGAGACTATTTTGACCATATGGAGGGGATTGTATGAGAGTTTTATGGTTGTGTAATATTATGCTCCCGTTTATCGCAAAGAGTCTGGGGCAAAAAATTGTAATTAAGGAAGGATGGCTTTCTGGTCTTGCAGGAAAATTGATGGCACATCAGGATAGAAATGACATAACACTTGGAATCTGTTTTCCAGAATCAGAGAGCAGAAGATTTGTGAAGGAAGACACTTCCTTATTTGTGAAAGATAAGGCACAAGGAATTAACTATTATATTTTTCGCGAGGACACGGTGCATCCAGAGAAATATGACGCTGCTTTAGAGGAGAGTCTTGGTGCTGTGATAAAAGATTTTGAGCCAGATATTGTTCATATCTTTGGCACAGAGTATCCACATACGCTCGCTTGTGTAAAGGCATTTCGACACCCGTCGCGCACGCTAATTGGAATACAGGGACTTTGCAGTTCGATTGCGGAAGTATATATGGCAGACTTGCCTTATTCCGTACAGAAGAAAAAGACTTTTCGCGATATTCTTAAAAAGGATGGTCTGTTTGACCAGCAGGCAAAGTTTGCAAAGCGCGGAGAATATGAGAAAGAAGCACTTTCTATGGTGGGACATATCACTGGAAGAACGGATTTCGATAGAGAGATGACCAAAAAACTTGCACCGAATGCAAGATATCATTTTATGAATGAGACACTGCGCTCGGACTTCTATAATGATACATGGAGTATTGATAAGATTGAACGATATTCTCTTTTTTTAAGTCAAGGAAATTATCCAATTAAAGGTTTACACTATGTGATTGATATTTTGCCGGACCTTTTGGAGGAATTTGAGGATACGGTTGTCTATGTGGCAGGGGATGTCATCACGGCAAATGATAGTATTAAGGATAAGATTAAGCTTTCAGGGTATGGAAAATTTTTGCTCAAACAGATAAAACAAAACAAATTGGAAGACCATGTGCGTTTTGTTGGACGTTTACAATCGGACAAAATGTGTGCGCGCTTTTTGAAAACACATGTGTTTTTATGCCCATCTGCAATTGAAAATTCGCCCAATTCGGTTGGCGAGGCGATGCTTCTAGGTGTTCCAGTAGTTTCTGCAAATGTTGGTGGTGTGCATAATTTGGTGAATGACGGAAAGGATGGTTTTTTGTATCCAAAGGATAAACCTAAGCGTTTAAAGGATTCTATTCTTCGTATCTTTGAGGATGATAAACTTGCAATATCGCTCTCGTCCAATGCAAAGGCACATGCGCTTAGAACACACGACCCAGAGACAAATTACAGGAGGCTTTTGGATATCTATCATGAGATTAACAGTTGTGTCTAATTATATTAATCATCACCAAATTCCAATGGCAAATGAGTTGTATCAAAGACTTGGCGTAGAATTTGCATTTATACAGACCTCTCCAATGGAAGAAGACCGAGTAAAAATGGGTTGGGGGAATGAAGTTCGTGCTATTCCGTATTTAATGCTTTATTATCAAGATGCGAAACAGTGTGCCAAACGGATTATGGACAGTGATGTGGTTGTATTCGGCGGTGTTGAAGATGAAAGTTATATTAAGCCTAGACTCAATGCGGGAAAGATTGTGATTCGTGCAAGTGAGCGTCTTTACCGAGAAGGGCAATGGAAATCTATCTCCCCGCGCGGCCGAAAGAAAAAGTACGAAGACCATACACAATATGCAAATGCGCCTGTATATCTGTTGTGTCATGGTGCTTATGTGGCGTCTGATTTTGAGCTTGTACATGCATATCCAGACAAGAAATTTGTCTGGGGTTATTTTCCAGCCGTAAATTATTACAATTTAGAGGAGCTGTTTGAACAAAAACATCACTTTGAACAGAGTGGTAGACAAGAGATTAGAATTTTGTGGGCAGGTCGTTTTCTAAAATTAAAGCATCCAGAATATGCGATAAAGGCAGCAAAGTTTCTCGAGAAACAAAAGATTTCTTTTCATTTGGATATGGTGGGAGATGGAGAACTTGCGGGAACGCTTTTAGAACTTGTACGCAGTTGGCATCTGGAACATCGAGTTACGTTTCATGGATTTCAGCCGCCGCAAGAGGTGCGACACTATATGGAGGCATCAAATATTTTTTTGTTTACCAGCAATTATCTGGAAGGTTGGGGAGCAGTTTTAAATGAGTCGATGAACAGTGCTTGTGCAGTTGTAGCAGGAAGTGGTATTGGAGCAGTCCCTTTTCTAATGCAACATGGTTTTAATGGATTGGTATATAAAACAGGGCGTTATCGAGAATTTCAAAATCAAGTATTGACGTTGTGTCAGGACGAGGTATTGCGAAAAAGATTGGCGGTTAATGCATATAATACAATTGTAGAGAAATGGAATCCCAAGGAGGCAGCGGACCGACTTTTTCGATTCTGTGACGGATTGATACAAGGGTGTGTGGTGCCAGAAAAAGAAGGGCCTTTAAGTCTAGCACCGTTAATTGCGCCAAGGAAAGGGTATCAATATACTAGAACTGCCAAGACAGACGAGGTGTCATAAATGAAAAAAACAAAAAGTAGAATATATGTTTGTCACACTTTCTATCATGTGTATGTGGCAATCTTAAAAGAAATGAAATTGGTAAGACAGACGCCAGCCAATCAGTACCAGAAAGCGGATATCGCGTTAAGCTCCATATCAACAGACTTTGAGCACTTAGGGGACAGGCTTGTAAAGACAAAAATTTTTCATGAAGTTATTGCATTGGATGAAAAACAAGAGGATTTTTTTCCAGAACTTGCAAAATATAGAAAAAACTATCGTAATTTGTTAAAACATATGATAAATCGCATTATTTTCACAAAGAAACTTGCAAAGTGTGAGATTCCATATATACAGGTGATTGATTTTAAGGCATATGAAGATATCTATGTGTTTTGTGATAGCGACCCAATTGGATACTATCTAAATTACAAGCGTATTTATTATCACGCGGTGGAAGATGGGTTGGACTGTCTTAAAAATTTAGATGATGCCTATGTTGCAAATCATGGACATTTTCGCCTTAAGACTTGGTTTTCTCGTCTCAATCTTATATTTATTATGAACGGATGGGGAAAATATTGTATTGACATGGAAATTAATGACAGGAGTGTTGTGCCTACCAACTGTCCACGGTTTGTAGAGGAGCCAAGAAAACCTTTAGAGTTGGCGTTGACTTCAGAGCAGAAAAAGTTGATGATTCAGGCGTTTATTGCAGATGCAGAGAACTTGATGGAGCAGCTAAAGCCGTCTCGGGAAGGTGAGGAGTTTGCCTGTTTTCTGACAGAACCGCATCCAGTTGATGTGGAGGCGCGAAAGAAAGTTTGTGTAGATGTGATTGCGCAATATTGTAAAGGATATCGGGTATTGATAAAACCGCATCCAAGAGATACGATTGACTATGAGATGCTCTGCCCAGACGCAGTAGTGCTTCGCGGACGGTTTCCGGTGGAAGTTCTTAATTTTTTTGAGGGACTTCGCATTAAGAGGGCAGTCTCTATTGTGACAACAGCGCTTAACAATATGGATTTTGTGGAGGAGAAAATAAATCTTGGCGCATCTTTTTGGGATGCATATGAGGACCCTGAAAAACATGCATACAACAAAAAGGCGGGGCTTACAATGGCTGACAAATAAAAATGGTTCGGAGTACAGAGTGTGATTTGTGTTCCGAACTATTTTTGTTTCTGTGCCCGGATAGAGAAAGGTAATCTGTAGCGAATTCCTCAAAATAACTTTTGAGTGGGTTGTGTTTATGGACAATATGACATATACTATATTTTAGGAATTGTAGCGATATTACAGGTATGCAAATGGGTTATCGTTATATGTCCGTCAAATGGGATTTTCCGTTGCAATAGCATTCTTGCACGTTACAATTCTTTTGAGCGACACGAATAAAAATATAAGAATGAGAAAGGTTGAAGTATTTGTGTTAAAAATATTAAAGAAGATTCATATATTGATGGATCAAAAACAAAAGAGTGCTATGGTGCGTCTTTTTGTAATGATGATGATTTCGGCAGGGCTTGAAACGGGGGCTGTGATGATGGTGATGGCTGTAGTACAGCTTATTTTAGACCCAGTGGCACTTGAGCAAGGAGAGACCTATCAGAAAATTAGCAGTGTGTTTCACTTGCAAAATACCATACAGTTTTCTGTGTTTGCGATTGTATTTTTAATTTTGTTATATATAGCGAAAAACAGTTTTCAATTTTTCTTTCAGAGAAGTCTGTATCGTTTTATTTACAGCAATCAGTTTAAGACCGCCTCAAGTTTGATGAAAAATTTTGTGCGGCGCGAGTATGAATATTATTTAAATGCGGAGACATCTGTAATTCAACGAAGTATTACAGCGGATGTCAGCAACATGTATGCGTTGATTATGGCTGTCTTGCAGATTGCTTCCGAGGTGATTGTCGCTGTATTTCTTGTGTTTGCACTTGCCATGCAAGATCCTGTGATGACAGTGGTCATTGCAGTATTGTTGGTGTTAACTCTGGTTGTAATCAAAAAGATTGTCAAGCCGATTATGAACCGCACTGGAAAAGAAAACCAGGATTATGGCGCATCCATGTTTGCATGGATTTCCCAGACAGTACAGGGCATTAAGGAAATTAAAGTCGCAGGACGTGAGCAATACTTTATCAAAGAATATTGTAAGGTTGGCGAGGGATATGTGAAGGCAATGGAGCGATTTAGCTTGTTTAACAATTCCCCGAAGCTTTTAATTGAAACCGTATGTATGGCAGGATTACTTGGCTATATAATGGTGCTGATTGTGGCAGGGGCAAATGTGTCTAGTATGGTATCATTGTTTGCAGCATTTGGAATTGCTGCGATGCGTCTGCTTCCGGCTGCAAGTCGTATCAACAATCAAATAACAAGTATGGCTTTTAATGAGCCGTTTTTCTTTAATGTGAGTGACAATCTTGTTGAGGAGACAGACGAGGAACATACTGATATTTCCTATGCGGTGGTTGCAAAAGAGAAGCTGCCAGTCACAAGTGCAGTGAAATTGTCTAACATCACCTATCACTATCCCAATTCGGACAAGCTTATTTTTGACCATGCGACAGTTTCATTTCCAATTGGTAAATCGATTGGAGTGGTAGGCGCAAGCGGAGCAGGAAAGACAACAATTATTGATATTTTACTTGGACTTTTAAAGTTGCAAGAGGGAAAAGTTTTGGCAGATGATGTGGATATTCAAGAACACTATCGCGAGTGGCTTGCCAATGTAGGCTATATTCCACAGATGATTTTTTTGTTAGATGCAGATATTAGAAAAAATGTTGCATTTGGGATCCCAGAGGAGGAGATTGACGAGGAGAAATTGTGGCATGCGCTTAGAGAGGCACAGCTTGATACTTTTGTAAAGGCATTGCCAGACGGAGTCAATACGGGTATTGGAGAGCGTGGCATTCGGCTTTCTGGTGGGCAGCGTCAGCGAATTGGTATTGCGCGGGCATTGTACAATGACCCAGAGGTATTGATTCTTGACGAGGCGACTTCAGCGCTTGACAATGACACAGAAGCAGCAATTATGGAGTCTATCAATCGATTACACGGTAAAAAAACACTTGTTATTATAGCGCATCGACTACAGACAATTGAGAAATGTGATATGGTATTTCGCGTGGAAGAAGGCAGAATTGTAAAAGAGCGCTAATGTAGGTGAACTGATTGGTGGTGTCAAATCTTGAAAGGAAGTGGGAGTTAGAATGAAGCTTAGTATTGTAGTACCTGTTTATAATATGGCAGCGGATAACAAACTGAAATATTGTTTGGATTCGCTGATTGGGCAGTCAATTGCAGATTATGAGATTATTGCGGTTGACGATGCCTCTACAGATGAGTCGATGGAAATTCTAAGAGAGTATGAATCAAATTACCCATGGAAATTCAAGATTGTTCAGTCCTATGAGAATCAAAAACAGGGCGGTGCACGCAATAGAGGAATTGAAGTAGCGCGTGGCAAATGGATTGGATTTGTTGACTCTGATGATTGGGTTGCTCCAGATATGTATAAAAAGCTGATTAAAAAAGCAGAGAAAACTGGAGCGGATGTTGTGGGCTGTGACTATTGTATGGTGGATTCTCACACTATGGAAGTCGGGAAACTAATGCCAAATAACACAATGGACCAGACAGGAATTTTGGACCGTGAACGGTACAAAAAACTTGTTATAAATCCCGGTAGTATGGTGATTAAGATTTATTTGAAATCTGTGATTGACACTTACCAGTTGCGTTTTCCAGAAAATACATTCTATGAAGACAACTGTGCTTCGCCAATTTGGATGTTACATTTTACGCACTTTGAAAAAATTGAAGAACCACTTTACTACTATTATCAACACGATTTGTCTACTGTGCATGAAATTAGCCAAGAGAAGTGTGAGATGCGGCTTTTGATGGGAGAGAAGCTGATTGAGGAAGCGCGCAGATATAATATCTATAAACCATACAGACAAGAATTTGAGTTTGCTTTTTCAAAGTTGTATTATATGAATACACTTTTTACTTATATGCTAGGCGTGAAGAAGCCAAAAGTTCGCTTTTTAAAACAGATTGCGGAAGGGATACGACAAGAATTTCCTGATTTTCAGGAAAATATTTATTATCAGAATGCATTTGATGCGGAACAGAAAAAACTTGCGGCAATGCATATGGAGTCCCCATTAAAATTTAAGTTATATTTTCAACTGCTTTGGTTTTACCGGCGCAAAATACGTCATATTCAAGGATAGTCTTATTATTTTTCACAGGTCAGAAATGCGCTGTGCATTTTGTGAGAACAGGATTCAGGGATAAGGAGCGATTTTGTGTAGCAAAATTTTCTACATTATCCTGAATGGATGAACGACCTTCTAAATTATGAATAGTAGTATTGTTCTTGATTGGAGTGTCGCTAAAGCGGCGCGTGGGAGTTAGAGGAATATGCAATTTACTTCATTTGAATTTTTAATTTTTTTTCCAGTGGTAGTTTTGCTGTATTATGGGATACCTAAAAGATTACGACAGTTGTGGCTGTTGCTTGCGAGTTATTATTTCTATATGAGCTGGAATGCAAAATATGGAATTTTAATACTTGCCTCCACAGTAATTACATATTTGTGTGCCCTTGTTATGGGGCGGATTCAAGCAAAAGGGGTACAAAGCAAAACAAAGTGTAGCGTTATTTTGATAGTGGCGATTGTAAGTAATATGGCGCTACTTGTATTTTTTAAATATTTTTATTTTCTGCATGATACCATTGCGACAATATGTTCTGTATTTGGTGTAAAGATGGGAACGCCTAGTTTGGAGATTGTTCTTCCCGTCGGAATTTCATTCTACACATTTCAGGCATTAGGATACACAATTGATGTGTATCGCGGGACAGTAAAAGCAGAGAGAAACTTTATAAGGTATGCACTGTTTGTATCATTTTTTCCACAGTTGGTTGCAGGACCAATCGAGCGCAGCAAAAATTTATTATGGCAGATTGAGAAAATGAAATATCAGAGAATGTGGAGTTTTGATAAAATAACGCGAGGATTGCTCTTAATGCTCTGGGGATTTTTTATGAAAATGGTCATTGCAGACCGCGCGGCAGTGTTGGTCAACCAAGTATTTGACATGTATTATTTATTTGGTGGCGTGGCGCTTCTAATAGCCAGTGTATTATTTGCAGTACAGATTTATTGTGATTTTGCAAGTTATTCTACAATCGCGATGGGCGCTGCTAAGATTCTTGGAATTGAGCTTATGGTAAACTTTGAAGCACCTTTTTTCTCCACAAGTATTCGGGAATTGTGGCGGCGCTGGCATGTGTCGTTAAGCTCGTGGTTTCGCGATTACCTTTATATTCCAATGGGAGGAAGTCACTGTTCAAAAATACGCAAATATTTTAATACCATGATAACTTTTTTGGCGAGCGGATTTTGGCATGGCGCAAGTTGGCATTTTGTCGTGTGGGGCGCAATACAAGGAATTTATATTATTGTTGAGGATTTGTTGGAACCATTATGGAAATGGTTCGACTGTGTTTTTCATATACGCTGGAAAACGCTTGTCTGTCAGTTTTGCCGTGGCATCTGCACTTTTTTGCTGTTTGCGTTTTCTTTTGTGTTTTTCCGTGCAGATTCAGTAAAAGATGCAATATATTACCTACAAAGAATATTTCAGAATTTTGATGTCTGGTCGCTGTTTGATGAATCCATATTTTATCTAGGATTGGACAGAAAAGAAATGAGCGTACTGTTGTTTGGTATTTTGATTTTGCTAATTGTAGATGCTTGTTATGCGAAAAAGAGAATGCTGTTTGATACGCTTGTAAAAGAGCAATGTCTTATAGTGCAGTATGTGATAGTGGCGATTTTGCTCGTGATGGTCCTTGTATTTGGTGTGTACGGAGAAGGATATGATGCGTCACAGTTTATATATTTCCAATTTTAATTATATCAGATGTGGTATGACTCCCGCCTCTATAGGCGGCGAGCTGCTTATGCACACGCCGATGCAGAGGAAATATGCCACTAAAGTGGCGCATAGGCGGCGCAGCGAGTAGAGAGAAGATGAATCTTCTCTACTCGATTACACAGATCTGTACGAGTAAGGGAAGATAGCCTTTCCTATCTAATTATACATGGGAGGTACAACAATGTTAAAAGAGACATTACTTCAGGATATTCCAGAGATAAAAGTGCATGGAAGGACGACGGCATGTCGTGCGCCATTAACATTATTTTGGACAGCAAGTGGATTTGAATGCAATGTGACAGGATCGGAGTTCTGGGTAGAACTGGAAGTTACATATGAAGTCTATGAGCCATGGTTTAGTTATACGATCAATGGCGATTGGATAGGCCGGCAGATGCTGCAAAAGGGTAGATACTGGGTTCCACTGTTTCGGGGTATGAGTCCGGATAGTGTCAAAAATGTACACTTTTTTAAGGATTTACAGGCGATGAGCGATGATGGAAATTCTTATATTCATATTCATGCGTTTCGCTATGATGGGGAGTTTTGCCCAGTTGTGGATAAAAAGTTAAAAATTGAGTTTATTGGTGACAGCATAACTTCTGGTGAGGGGCTTATTGGCGCGCGGGAAGAGAGCGATTGGATACCAATGTTTTTTTCCGCAGTGAAAAGTTATACTTATCAGATCGCACAAATACTTGATGCAGAATACCGTGTTTTTTCGCAGAGTGGATGGGGAGTGCACAATACATGGGACAACAATACGCGGGGAGCCATTCCAAAATACTATAAAGAAATTTGCAGTCTGATGCCTGGACCTGAAAATGAGAGACTTGGAGGAAATCATCCGCACGATTTTGCAAGTTGGCAACCGGATTTTGTGGTGGTCAATCTGGGGACAAATGATGCCGCTTCTTTTGATCAGCCAGAGTGGGTTGACGCGCAGACTGGAGAATGTCACAAGATGCGCAGAAATGCAGATGGGTCTTATAATATAGAAGATATTAAAACATTTCAGCAGTCAGTGAAAGATTTTTTGGCGCTAATTAGAGAATGTAACCCCAAAGTATATATTATTTGGTGTTATGGAATGATTGGCATTCCGTTCCAGCTTTATCTTTGCGAGGCAGTCTCTTCCTATGCGCGTGAGACAAATGACCGATTTATTTCCTATTTGCAGCTTCCAGATATGACAAGAGAGAGCGTTGGATCCAGGGAGCACCCAGGATTTTTGTGTCATCAACAGGCGGCGCAGGTTTTGGCACAGTATATAGCACAGGTGCGTTAAAATAAATACATTAAAAGGAGAGAGCGAATGAAAAAAATATGGAAAGGAATATTTGGCGTTTTGATCTGTGGATTTCTTACAGGGTGTGGAGTTACTACAACACCAGAAATCATTATGCCCGATCAGCCTATGGTGTCTTCTGTGGATACAGAACAGAAAGTGACTACAGATAGTAAGATGGAAGATAGTACACAAGTTACAAGTGCTGAAAAAAAAGATACACAACAGGAATACACAATCTATTTGATTACTATGGATTTGAGTGACAGTTATTGGAAGTCTATTGATAATGGCTGTATTGACGCAGCTACACAACTTGGAAATATCCGTTATAAATGGACAGGACCAGACACGCATGATGATGCGCAGCAGAGCGCATGCATTGATGCGGCGGTTGCAGATGGCGCAAATGCAATTTTAATTGCGGCAAACAGTGCGGAAGGGATAAATGATAGTCTGCGCAAGGCAGCGGATGCTGGATGTAAGATTGTCTATGTGGACAGTGCTGCAAGCTATGACTGTGTGACAGCGCTGTCTACGGATAATGTGGCGGCAGGCAGAACAGCGGGTGAAACGATGAAAAGTGTACTGCAGGAGCAGGGAATTACCAGCGGAACCATTGGCATTATGGGGGTGACAGTAGATACAGCCTCCTGTGTGGCAAGAGAACAAGGGTTTCGAGAAGCTTTTGAAGGAACAGCGTTCACCCTTTCAGATACTGTTTATATGCAGGACAATACAGAAAATGTGAAAAATGCTGTTGCAGAGGGGATTTCTCAGGAATATATAGGTTTTTTTGGGACAAATGAAGGCACAACCGCTGCAGTTGGCACAGCATTACAGGAGGAAGGCACACAGAGCATTGTGATTGGATTTGATACGTCAGACACTGTGTTGGAAATGGTTTCGGATGGTATTATCTATGCTACCATGAAGCAAAATCCTGAAGTTATGGGGCGCGATGGACTGAAAATTGCAGTTCAGGCATTAGAGGGTACCTATACAGACACGAACACCAAAACAGATACAGGAGTTACGGTCATAACACAAGATGCAATGTAAGGAGGGGTGTGCTATGAGATTCAAACAGAAAATGTTCACACTCTGCGTGGTGCCACTTCTTTTATTAACTGTTCTTTCTTTAATAAGTGGTATGGCACAATTTCGATCTGGTATGTATGAGGAGACGGAAAGCAGACTCAAATCCAGTGCACTTGCGGCAATGAACTTGTATGACAGCCAAGGGTATGGAAACTATGCCATGAAAGAAGATGGAAATGTCTGGCGTGGTATGAATTTTAATATTTCCAAAGAGACCTCATTGGTTGACAGCTTAAAAGAACAGACAGAAGTTGACATTACATTTTTTTTCCGAGATACTGCAGTGATGACTTCAATTTGTGATTGTAATGGTACGCGTTGGATTGGTATGATGGCGGGCGAGAACATTAAAAAATATACTTTGCAGCAAGGAGCACAACTTTGGTATCGCAATATTGATATTGACGGGAAGATGTGTCATGCTTATATTATACCGATAGTCCAGCCCGGTGATGGCTCTGTGATTGGCGCACTGATGGCATCGGTGTCAACACAGAATTTAGAGAATCGAATCAAACGCTATATTGGTACAAGCGCGGCGGTGTGCGTCGCAGTATTAATGGCGGTCGCCATAGTGATATTTTGTTATATTGGTAGTCTGACTAAGGTTATTCACGATGTACGAGAAGTCTTGTTAAAGGTTTCTGAGGGGGACTTGACAGATGGAAGACTTGCAGGAACACATCGGCGTGATGAGTTTGGGGAATTGTCCTCTGGAACAGAAAAATTAAGAATTAAAATGGCGGGACTTATGGAGGAAATTCGTGCGGGTGTGGAGAAATTGACTCAGGCAGTGGATAAACTAAATGTGACCTTGTGTAAGAATGTTGATTCTGCACATGAGATGAGCAGAAGTGTCGAGAAAATCAATGTGACAGCAAACAATCAAAAACAGGGAACAGAGAGCGCGGAGAGTGATGTTGAGATTACACGGAAGGCAATCGACCAAATGCTAAAGGAAATAGCGGATATCAGTGAATTGTCAGATCATATGGCGCAGCTATCTACAGCGAGCAAAGAAATTCTCGATGAACTGTTTCACAGCAGCAGGGATTCTCAGGAGACAGTAAAAAACATTAGCGAACAGGTGACTGAGACAAACAATTCTGTTCAGCAGATTCGCAGTGTTACAGAGTATATTATCAGCATTGCCGATGAGACAAATCTGCTTGCCCTAAATGCAAGTATTGAGGCGGCGCGGGCAGGAGAGGCAGGCAGAGGATTTGCAGTAGTTGCTACACAGATTCAGAAGCTTGCAGAAGAGTCCAACAGTTCTGTATCAAGAATTGAGGATAATATTCAGTTGCTGGTTGAGAAGATAACTGGAATTGTTGGTGTAATGGGAACAGTCAATGAGGCATTGCAAAAACAGGAGCAGAATGTAAATCGAACAAAGGATATTTTTGACAAAATTCATCAGGATGTTATGGAGATTACTTATCGTGAAACCAATATGCAGCAGAGTGTGTCTGGTATGAATCAAGCGAAGGACAATATGTCCAACATTATCATAGAGCTGTCAGAATCAGCGCGAAATAATGCAAATCTCTCAGAGAATGCCGCAGAGATGACAACACAGATGATGCATGGAATGGAAGGGCTTGAGATATTAACTGTAGATTTGACAGAACTGGCAAATCGTCTGGATAGAAATCTGAAATCCTTCCGATTGGATTGACTTTATGAGGCAGAACCTCTACAATGGATTTATAAAGTTATACTGGCGGTCAAAAAGACTGACCCTCAATATAACGTGATGTCACATCTGCATAAAGTATTATACTGCTTTTCGGTTGTGGATGGTGTGAGTATATGAAAAATGAATGGAGGAAAATTGCATATGAGCGAAATTTTATTTATGATCCCGGTATTTAAACAGATGATTTGGGGCGGAAACAAACTTGGGAGTAAATGGGGGTATGAGATTCCTGGCGAGAATACTGGGGAATGCTGGGCAGTGAGTGCGCATCCAAACGGGGACTGCGCAGTGAAGGAAGGCGTCTTTGCCGGAAAAACATTGAGTCAGCTCTGGACAGAGGAGCCGCAGCTTTTTGGCAATACAACCGGAGACCGATTCCCATTATTAATTAAGATTATTGATGCAAATGATGATTTGAGCATTCAAGTACACCCAGATGATACCTATGCTGGAAAGAATGAAAATGGATCTTTGGGAAAGACAGAGTGTTGGTATATTCTTGATGCGCCAGAAGGTGCAACGCTTGTAATCGGACACAATGCAAAGGGTAAAGCAGAACTTGAGGATATGATTCAGAATGGTAAATGGGAGGATTTTCTGCGTGAAGTTCCAGTAAAAAAAGGTGATTTTATTCAGATTGACCCGGGAACAGTCCATGCGATTAAAGGTGGTATTGAGATTCTTGAGACACAGCAGAATTCTGATATTACATATCGTGTGTACGATTATGGACGCCTTCAGAATGGAAAACCTCGTGAGCTTCATATTGACAAGAGTATTGATGTTATCACAGTTCCAGCAAAATCGGTAGCAGAAAGTGTTATCAATATTTCTACAGATGCAAAAAATACAATGAATCCATTGATTTTATGTGATTATTATCAAGTATGGAAACTAGATGTAGATGGTAGTATGGAAGTTTCACAGGATTACTCATTTCTAATTATGAGTGTTGTCGAGGGAGATGGACAGATTAATGGGCATCCGCTCAAAAAAGGAGACCATTTTATTCTACCAAATGGTTTTGGCAAAGCCCAACTTCAAGGTAAAATGGAATTGATTGCTTCCACAGTGGTGTAATCTTGGTAATAGTTCAGCCATGCACAATCACTTCTATAGGGTGGACGCCATGAAATAAGTCGCCAGCAAAGACTTAATATCCTTTGTGAAAATATATATTCTGGAGACTTATGAATGGCATGGTTGAACGATAACTAATTTTGTTATAAAAAATTGACAATTATCTCCATTAGCGATATACTGAATATATCGGCGGACAGCCGCTATTTTAAAGAAACGTATAATTTCAATGATGGAGGTTAAGATTTATGTTAGTATCAGCTACAGAAATGCTTAAGAAGGCAAAAGAAGGCCACTATGCAGTAGGTCAGTTCAACATTAATAACCTTGAGTGGACAAAGTCTATTTTACAGACAGCTCAGGAGTTAAACAGCCCTGTTATCCTTGGTGTATCAGAGGGTGCTGGCAAATACATGACAGGATTTAATACCGTTTCCGCAATGGTTAAGGCAATGGACGCAGATCTCGGTATCACAGTTCCTGTAGCACTCCATTTGGATCATGGTACGTATGATGGATGTTATAAGTGCATTAAGGCAGGATTTACATCAATTATGTTTGATGGTTCTCATTATCCAATTGAGGAGAATATTGCTAAGACAAAAGAACTTGTTGCAGTAGCACATCAGCTTGGTCTTTCAATTGAGGCAGAAGTTGGTTCAATCGGCGGCGAGGAAGATGGCGTTGTAGGAATGGGTGAGTGTGCAGATCCAGACGAGTGCAAGTTAATTGCAGATTTGGGAGTGGACATGCTTGCAGCGGGCATTGGTAACATTCATGGTAAGTATCCAGAAAACTGGGCAGGATTGAGCTTTGAGACATTGGATGCAATCCAGCAGAAAACAGGTGTTATGCCATTAGTTCTTCATGGCGGTACAGGGATTCCTGAGGATATGATTAAGAAGGCAATCTCATTGGGCGTTGCAAAGATTAATGTCAATACAGAGTGCCAGCTTTATTTCCAGGAAGCTACAAGAAAATACATCGAAGCAGGAAAGGATTTGGAAGGAAAAGGATTTGATCCTCGTAAACTTCTTGCTCCAGGTGCTGCAGCAATCAAAGAAATCGTTAAGATTAAGATGGATTTGTTTGGTTCTGTTGGCAAGGCATAAATTACAGTATGAAAAAGAATTGAGTAGGGATTTTCCCTACTCAATTTTTGTGTATTGATTTGAGATTTCGCAAAGCAGAATCATGGAGAAAGAAAAAAACTTTCTTACTCAATCTTCTGGTGATTGAGCGCCGCTTCAATTAATCCCTTAAATAGTGGGTGTGGTCTGTTTGGTCTGCTTTTTAATTCAGGATGTGCTTGTGTGGCGAGGAAAAATGGGTGCGAAGGAATTTCTACCATTTCTACAATACGTCCGTCGGGAGAAAGTCCTGATAAAAGCATTCCTTTTTCCATAACAGCAGCGCGATAATCGTTGTTGACTTCATAGCGATGTCTATGACGTTCATGAATAACTTCACTATTATAAAGCTTGTACGCTTTAGAGGCAGTATCAAGATGACACTCATAAGAACCAAGCCTTAATGTACCACCAATATCTTCTACCCCGTTCTGGTCAGGCATTAGCGCAATAACAGGGTGTGTGGTGTTGGGATTAAGTTCTATGCTGTGTGCATCATTATATCCGACAACATCTCTGACAAATTCTACAATGGCAAGCTGCATACCAAGACAAAGCCCAAGGAATGGGATGCTATTTTCCCGCGCATAGCAGATAGCATCAATCATGCCTTCGATGCCGCGCCCACCAAAGCCGCCAGGAACTAAGATTCCATCAACATCCTTTAGAATTTCTGTCACATTTTCTTTGTTGACTTGCTCTGAGTCCACCCATTTGATATTGACAGTAGCGTGTTGTGGAATACCGCCATGTTTCAAGGCTTCAACAACACTGATATAAGCGTCGTGGAGCTGTGTATATTTTCCAACAAGAGCAATTGTGACTTCCTGTGTAGGAGATTTGAGGTCCTCCACCATTTTTGTCCAATCTGCAAGGTCTGGGGTTGGGCTGTCTAGGTGTAAGCATTCGCAGGCAACCTCAGCAAGATGTTCCTTTTCCATAGCAAGTGGAGCTTCGTAGAGATATTCAACATCGAGATTTTGCAGTACATGTGAGTTGGGCACATTGCAAAACAAAGCGATTTTGTCTTTTATAGTTTGATCCAGAGGATGCTCACTGCGGCATACAATGATATCGGGCTGAATCCCCATTCCTTGTAATTCTTTGACACTCGCCTGCGTTGGCTTGGTTTTCATCTCCTGTGAGGCACTCAGATAAGGAATAAGTGTCACATGAATTAAAATGGCATTTTCATGACCGACTTCATGTTGAAATTGCCGGATGGATTCTAAAAAAGGTTGACTCTCGATATCGCCAACAGTTCCGCCAACTTCTATAATAGCAATACGCATATCAGGGTCCGTAAAGTTACGGTAAAAGCGGCTTTTTATTTCGTTGGTGATGTGAGGAATAACCTGTACTGTGCCACCGCCATAGTCACCACGCCGTTCTTTCTGGAGAACTGTCCAGTAGACCTTGCCAGTGGTTACATTGGAATTTTTATCCAGACTTTCGTCAATAAAGCGCTCGTAATGGCCCAAATCCAAGTCTGTCTCCGCGCCGTCGTCCGTGACAAAAACTTCTCCGTGTTGGATGGGATTCATGGTGCCGGGATCAATATTAATATAAGGATCAAACTTCTGCATAGTTACCTTATAGCCTCTTGCTTTGAGAAGTCGTCCAAGTGAAGCAGCTGTAATTCCTTTTCCAAGACCAGAAACTACACCGCCGGTTACAAATACATACTTAACTGGCATAATCTATTGTGTCCTTTCCTCTTATTGTTGCAAATTCCGGGATTCCTATAAATATTCTATTATTATACAACGCCCTCACAGTAAAAAGCTACTCTTTTTTTCATTTTTATAAAGTCTTTGAAAAAAAGAAATTGTCAAAGTAATTTGATTCTTATAATAAACATATGTTTATGCTGATTTTTCAATCTTAAATAAAATTAATAAAAGTTGTGTAAAACTGTATTTGTTGAAGTTTTGGAAAAGGCAATGTGTGGATAAAAATGCTTTTGCTCATACGATTATAAGGTATTTCATGTATTAATAGAGAAAAATATACGCTTGTGATTGACAGTATTAAGTCTGTCAATGATGGAATGTTTTCGTTACTTTTCACACCCACGCCAAAGTAGTG
>BLMC01000069.1 GCA_011959805.1 Lachnospiraceae bacterium
ATAAATATCCATTAGATTATTCACTGAAAAGTGCGTGTCAGGTGGTAGATGAACTGGCAGGGGACGTTTTTTTGACGACCCAGAAGATGCGTTATGCAAACGAACAACTTGCAGGACTGCAAAATGATATAATTGGACTGCGAGATGATATTAATGCTATAGATGATGGATTTTCGGAAATTACTTTGGCAGCAGACCAATTTAATAATGTTGAGACAGAGATTGACAAGTCTGTGAAAGATGCGCAGTGCCAGATGGACCGTCTACGTCAGGATGCTGGTTCTGTGAAGGAAAATTTTCGGAATATGTCAGAGACATTTAATCTGTTACAACAAGCGCTAGATAAAATTAGAAACAGTCTATTTGGTATCAGTGAGATTGCTGATCAGACAGATCTTCTTGCCCTCAATGCAAGTATTGAGGCAGCGCGCGCAGGAGACCAAGGAAAAGGGTTTGCAGTGGTTGCAGAGGAAGTTGGAAAACTGGCCAAGATGAGTCAAGATATGGTTGATGAAATCCATGCAAGTGTTGCGGAAGTGGAACAGAAAAGTAAAGAACTAAACCAGTTTATCCAAGCATCAGACCAAGCAGTGCTTGGCAGTATCCAAAGTATGGAGGAAACTGGCAGATATTTTGATGATATCAAGGAACGTGCTTCTGGCACAGCTTCAGTTCGTACAGCGATTGATCGCGCTGTAGAGCAAAATCGTGCGTATGTGAAGACCGTTCAAAATTCTCTTACTTCTACAGCAGGTATCTACACAGATATTATAGACAAAATGGATATCGACAATAGCAAAAAAGGAGTATTAATGGAAGCATTTCAACACATTATTGAGCAGGCGATCGCTATGGTGGGCGAGATGCCATAGAAAGAATATAATAGGATAAAAACCGCGGTGTAATGCCGCGGTTTCTTTATACATATGGGCCTCCAAAGGAAAAATATCAACGGAAGCTGACAGATGCTCAGCGCGCCAGTAGGGAAGATAAACCTTCTCTACTTACATATGAACGCATGAATAGAAAACAACCGTTTCCAATATCCGGTTTTTGGACAACTATGTCCCTTGTTCCTCTATATAAAAAGTAGTACACTAAAATTGGATTAATTTGTCAGTAAATGTCAAATAATATCAAAAAAATATTTTTCATAGAAAAGAAAGGAATTTTTGTGATGATGCAAACGGTACAAGAACCTCTTAAAGTTTTTATTTCCTATTCTCATAAGGATAAACGATTGAAAGATAAATTAATTACGCATTTAAACGCATTGATTCGACAAAAATATATTTCATTATGGTATGACAATATGATATTGCCCGGAAAAGAAATTGATGAAGAGATAAGAGCGGCTTTGCAAAGCAGCCAGATTGTACTTTTGTTGCTCAGCGCAGATTATCTTACTTCTAATTATTGTTACCAAGAAGAGATGGAGGAGGCAATGAACCTTCGCAAAGCAAAAAAGTTAGTTGTGATTCCAATTATGTTGAGGGAGGTAGATTTAACTGGAACACCAATTGATAAAATAATGTCATTGCCAGAAGACAGAAAAGCTGTCACGCAATTTCGGAATGAAGATGTGGCTTTTAAAAACGTTGCAGATGGAATACGAAAAGTGGTAGAAGGATGGTTTCGAGAGTGTACATTTGGGAGTGAAACTATTTCTAAAAAATCTGTTTCTAATAAAAACAAGGAAAATAACATGCCCGTGACGCAAAATAATTATGGATTTCAATTTAATGGAAGTACAATTAATGGTGGAAATTTTGAGATAAAAAATTAATGAGGGAATTTGTATGGAAGAAGACAACTTAAATCAAATTGACACACCGCAAGAGAATGATGTAGAACATCATATAAAAACACCACAAGAGAATGATGTGGAAAATCAAACTAAGACATCACAAGAGAATAATGTAGCAAATGAAGAGAAAGATAATCCCCAAAAGGCATTGCGACAAGAAAATAATGACATATCAGATAAAAAAGAACCAGCAGATGAGAAAAAAGAAGACTGGGTAAAACAATATAAGAAAGGTAGAAATTTAGAAAGCAATGCAGATGGTGAAAATGATTCAATCATAGTAGAACAGATACGCCAAGCAGAAGCAAATTGGGGAATGCAGTTTTCGGGTTCCCATATTGACAGAGCAACCTTTATTATCGACAATAATAGACAGTCGATTGCGCCTATGATAACTAAAGATGTTACTGTAAATTTGTTGGGAGAAAAGGATGAAGGAAAGTTCCTACAATGGTGTGTAGCACATTATACAGATTTTAATTTTTCTGTATTATTGGCAATATGTATCCTAGACAGGCAAACATATCAAACAATATATCAGATGGCTAAAGAATTGCACGAAATATTGTCAACATCTACAAAAGAAAACGAAGAAGCAAAAAAGGAGTGGATTTCAAAATCACAATTGACCAAAACATTAGGAATTATACAATATTCAGATATTACATTGGTTCGAGGAATTGAATCTACGGTTGACTTCTTACGTTTGCCAGTTCACGAGCAGGCAGAACATATTATCTGTCTTTTGATAAATGAATTTTCTGAATTGAAATGCTTGCTGTCAAGATATTTAATCAATAAAATTACACAGATATATGGAAACAAACATAATTATATGGTAATAAGTGGATGTATGGAAGCACTATCTTATATTGGAATGGCGGACTTAGAATTTTTTAATGACCAGATTTTACCAGGTTTTTTACACAAGAGAAAGATTAGTATGGATTATTGTGTATCTGTACTTCTGGGAAAATTATATCGAAAAGAAGAACTTAAGGAATATGTTCAAACTTGTGTGGTACAATGGGGACAATTAAAAAATAATCCTGATAATCTATTAGTATCATTGTATGTGTGTAGTATGTTGGGGAATCAAGAACACTTAGTGTGTGATATTTGGATGAATGTTTTGGATGAACTGATAAAAGAATTTCTTACAGGAAATTATCTGGGTAGCATGTCACATATTGAAAGGCTTCAAGGACTATTTAAAAGTGGAAACAGAAACATTAGCTATTACAAAGGCGTTATTCATGCTTTTTATAAAAAGATGCAACAGGCAGAACAGCATTGGAACCGACATAAAATATCTTTTTTAAATACTATTTTTTTCCTTTTTTTGTTCGAGGATTATGCTAGTTCTAATGTTTCTGGAAAAAAAGTAAACAGACGAACAATGATTTTTATTCATATCTTTCAAAAGCTTGATGAAAAGACAGGAAAGGAACTTACAGATCTTTGGTGCAAGGTACTTCAGAGTAAGGAAAATGCAAAAGAATGTTGGAAACTACTGGAAGGCTATCTGAGAGCTTATGAAGATTATAATGATTTGGATATAGAAATGTTAGGATTCTTTTTTTACCATATTAATCGTAAAATGGGAGATGACCAAACTATTTACTTTTTAAAAGAGAGTGTTAAGGAAAACGGACAGATAATTCCGTTAGCAAGACAAATATGCAAAATAATTAAGGAGTAAAAATATGGAAGAAAAAATAATTGAAATTGCAGAATTGGAAAGAAAGTTCACTGGATTTGCCAGTGTACCAAAGGGAGATGAGGGCACAGCTTATGTGTTTTTTCAATCAAAGGACAACAATAAATATGCGATATCGACAGAAAAACGCAAAATTATGGCAACAGAACTTCGCATAGGAAAATATGATCGTATTATGACAATATATCGCGGTGAGTTTACAGAGTTTTATGAAAAAGAGATTGCGTGTGAAGAAGAAGGACATTATTTCTATATACAGATTACTATTAAATATTATATTGCAGATCCAGAAAGAATCTATCTTGATCATATCTACCAACCAGCAGATGAGATAGAGAAATGTCTGGCTAATATTGAATTTGAACTGGCAGAGAAATATAGTTTTATGAGCCGACATGAATTGAAAAAAGAATTAAATAAACAGGTGGAAAATAATTTAAAAGCGCTGTCCTATTTGCGGTGTACATTTCAATTGAATGTAGGTGTTGATGAGTCAGCAACAACAATTATAAAGCGAATACAAGAACATGATATTACAAAAACAAAAGCAGATTTATCTACGATAGAAGAAATGACAGATTTGGATAATAAGCATCAGTTAGAGCAGGCAAAATTAGATTATGAGCGGAGTATTGCAGAATTACAGGCTCAAATCGAGTCATTAAAAGTTGATCATCTAGGAGACCTTATACGGCAATATGGTTCAAATGCTGGAAATATGATTGACCATGTGAGCGGAAAACTAACAGGTGCGGCGTTGGCTGAGTCTATTAACAAGACAACAAAAGAAAACCGTGATAATATGATAGATACGATTATTCGACTGAAGAATGAGAACATTATAAACAGTGATACTGCTGCAAATGCATCTGTTGCAGCGCTTGGTTTAGGGACGGTAGGAATGTTGGAGACAAAAGACTCAAAAGAAGAAGAGGTACAACAGGAACAAGAACGATTTAAGTGGAATAGTTCTAACGCACAGGATGGAGATATGGAATGATCGATGCAATATTAAATATCCTAAATTTATACGTAGCCATAGTTTTGCATTATATCCTAAAATTACCATTTGCAGTGCTTATCATTTTTGCCATATTATTAGTATTTATTGGTTTAAAATTAATATTATTTTTGGTTCGGCGGGTTATAGGACCATTAATCTTAATTCTATTAAAGTATATTATTTACTTTTTGCAATTGCTTGCATTTACAATTGCAAAGAAAAGTACAAAGTATCGTAATAAAATTGAGAATTTTGATGAGATTTTAAATACATTTGGGATGAAGTTGACTCAATGGCAAGAACAATTGAAAGTAAAAGCGCCAGAAAGTGGAAAAAAGATAGGAGTTTATGGATTTTTTATTCTTTTATTTCTAATTGTAGTTTTTATTGTTGCACCTCATTATATGGAACCATTATTAACAGGAAATGCAAAGATAATCTGTAGTAGGATTAATAAAGTTAGCAATCAGATTTTAGGTGGTTTTCAAAGCTATGCAGATGAATATTATACTCCAGTAATAAAAGAAAAAGATGATTTGGAAAACACCAGTATGGTTTCTACAGACTCAAAATCTGATGAAGGATATCAATACATATTGCATTTGAGCAGTGAAGGATATTATGGTGCAAATCTGCGCAGTTCTCCCGAAAAAATTAGCACAAATGTCTTAACTACCGTATCTGGAGAAGATGAATTAATTTATGAAAACGAAATTGTAAATGATGGTAGCATTACTTGGATCAAAGTCAGCACAGAAAAATTCTCAGAAGCATGGATTAGTAAAAAACTAATTCAGGAGGAGGATTTACAGGCAGCAGGAATAGAGTAATGCGTTTTGGCAGCCGGTAGAAAATATATTTGAGAAATAACAAAAATACGGAATCTATAATATGAAAACTGAAATTAGGAGTAATGGCACTAGATAGATATGAACGAATAAGGAAAGATGGTGAAAGGGGGAAGATTAATTTCCCCTTTTTGATTTAGCAAGATATTTATAATTGCTACATTCGATTTTTCTGTGCCATATACAACATAGCAAATATATAAGATAATTTGATTTTTCTAGCAGGATAGTTTTTTTGTTAACGATAATTTTATATCTTTCTGGATAATTATTTTTTATTAAACAAATGAAATTTTGCAGTTTATGATAATTTTTTTTGCAACATGAAGAGAGGAGTAAACCGCGAATATAACTGTCATATACAATTGCTATTCTTCCATCGATTAATAACTTTTTTTGCTCTGGAATTTCTCTAGCGAAATAGGTATTCATGTTCTTTATCAATAACTCATGATCAAGAATATGGGCTAGAACTCCAGATGTACTAATACTTTGTCCTTCTCTACCCACACGGTACTGATACAGATTGATTGTATAATATTGTATTGTTTTTACATATAAAAATGGGTATAATAGAAACTCTGTGTCAGTATAAAAACAATGTTCTGTTATTTTGATATTGTATTGTTCAAAAAATTTTTTTTGATAACAGATGCCATGCATATTGAAGTCTTTAGGAGGAATATAACAATCTTCGATTTTTTGTATAGTATTTGGTTCAAGCGTATAACAACATAATTGTTGTGTTCCAGTAAGATCATCTATACTAGTATAATCTGTTAGTATTGCATCACTTTTTGCATTTGTCAATAAACTAATAAATTTTTCTAATGCTATTGTATTATACCAGTCATCTCCATCCAGAATTTTAACATATTTACCCTTGGCAACAGATATTCCCATATTTATTGTAGAACCATATCCGCCATTGTTTTTATCAAGTATTCTAAATGTTTGTGTATCTTTATATTTGTTTACGTAATTCATAGATATATTGTGTGTATTATCTGTAGAACCGTCGTTAATGATAATAACTTCGTATTGTGTTAGTAATTCTGTATTATGGATTTCACAACTATCTAATGTTTTTTTTAAAAACTTCTCAACATTGTATGCTGGGACTATAATTGACAATAGTCTTTCCAATATCACTCACCTCAATGTGTTCATTTTCTGAATTAATTCATGTAATTTAATATCTATACTAAAATTGTCTTTAATAAATTGTTTTCCATTTTTCTCCAATAGTTTTTGTAGTGATTTATTTTTTATCAAAAAATAAATTGCTTTGGTATAGTCATCAGGGGTGCTACAGTTAATATAGTGAATACCATTAACAATTCCAATTCCTTCGGCACCAATATTGTTTGTTAACACTGGTAAACCAGCAGATAATGCTTCCAATATTTTTACTTTTATACCAGCTCCTAGTAATAAAGGAGCCACCATACATAGGCTATTTTTAAAATACTTTTCTATATCATCTACATAACCTGTTATTTTTATGCGATCAGATTTATATTTTAATAATTGCCTATTTGGATTACTGCCAATTATAATAAACTTAATATCATTATCATGTAGTTGATAGAATACCTTTTCTATAAACCATATTGCGCTAAGATAATTTTCTGCTCTGTGCATTGCACCATAAAATAATATATTTTTATTTCGGGGTTCTGTTTTTATATGAACCTTATTATCAAAGTAAGGAACTACTTGTATTATCTTATCATTATCTATATTTTCATTCAATAATAAGTCTCTATCTTTAGAATTATTAACTGTTATAATATTGGCATGATTCAGTGCGAGTAGTTCAGCATTTTTGTATTTTAAACTGCGTATTTTGTAGAAAGTTTTGATTATCGGATTTTGAATTGAATCAACTTTTCTTTGAGTACCTTGAAAAGAAACATCTTCCTCAATAATAGTATAGATACTATTTGGATATAACTTTTTTAGATAATCTATCATCAAACCTGCTTGTGTCCATTGTAATATAATATAATCAGGTGTATTTTCAATATTGTTTTTATAGTATTCCTTAATCATTTTTTTGAAGCCGTATATATCAAAGTTCATAATACCACCACCAAATTTATGAAAAGGATTACATTTTGATTCAAGATTCAATAATTTACGAACTAAAATAGTGGTAAATGATTTGTCTTTTATAATATATTCGCAGTCAATATTATAGTTATTTAGATCAAATTCGGACAACTCTATTTTTTTTGCAAATGTCAATAATTTAATCTCACAATTAAGATTTTTTTTGAAATATTTAATGTAATAATTATGAACCTTTCCACCAGCATGGGGAACTTTATCGTATGGTATGAATGGTGATATCCATAGTATTTTTATTTTCATAGCTATATGCACCTTGCTTGTTTATAATTTCAACAAAGGATTGATTTGGATATGAATGAGATAAGTATAGCATAAATTAAAAAAAATGCAAATATCTGAATGATTGTGAATAATCCATAGAATCAAGAATTCATTTTTTAATACATCACAAAATTATTTGCATTTGCAATATCTATGAATTATAATACAAAGTATGTTGCAAACTATTAATGTTTTAGTAATGATAATAATTATATAGTGTGAGGAAAAAATGATTTTACAAGAAATTCTAGCTAATAAAAATGATGAATATGGTTTATATTTTCGTATTTTGGGGGTATCATTTAAAAACGAAAATGAATTGGTTCTAGTACAGAATACTATACTTAATACAGATACTTATTATAATTCTTTTTCTATAGAAAAATGGAAACAGTATTGTAATGTAAATAAAATAAAATTATTTATAACAATACAAGGAGATGCAAGGATTTCTATAATTCATTCCATTATTGACGAAAATAAACAATTAAAGAATAGTATTATATTGTCAAAGATAATTTCTATACCAGCAAAGCATGAAATAGAAATTGAATTACCAGACGTTTTGAGTGGAGTGGTGTATTTTAGGATAGAGTGCTTATCAAAGAATGTTTATTTTTATGGAGCAAAATATGTAACTGATTCAGTAGAGAGAGAGATAAATATTGCACTCAATATATGTACATTTAGAAGGGAACATTTATTGTTGAGAAATATAGAATTAATAAAAAAACAATTTATACAAAAAAAAGATTCACCATTATATGGGCATTTGAAAATTTTTATTATTGATAATGGTAGAACTTTAAATGCTGATAGTTTTGTGACAAAAGATGTATATTTGTTTCATAATCCAAACGTTGGCGGTGCAGGTGGATTTTCCAGAGGTTTATTGGAAATATCAAAAAGGAAAGAGATAGAACAGATTACGAATGTAATTTTTATGGATGATGATATTGAAGTATTACCAGAAGCTCTTCTAAGAACTTATAGAATGTTGAAAATTCTCAAACCTAAGTATGAACATGCTTTTCTTGCAGGGGCTATTCTTCGCCAAGATTATAAATATATTCAGTTTGAAAATGCGGCACAATGGAATGAAGGAAAGGTACTTTCACTTAATCAAGGACTGGATTTAAGAGCATATAAAAATGTAGTTTATAATGAGATTGAAAAAGCTTGTGAATATGCGGCATGGTGTTATTGCTGCATACCAATAAAAATTCTTACACCTGAAAACCTAGCTATTCCAGTATTTATTCATATGGATGACATAGAATATAGTTTAAGAAATACAGATAAGATAATAACACTTAATGGTATTTCTGTTATACATCCTGTAAGTGGACAACGAATAGAATCAGCTAATATTTATTATGATTTCCGTAATATGATGATTTTAGATGCAAAGTATTGTCCAACTTATAAAAAAACCAAAATAAAAAAAGAATTATTGAATCGAATGTTTAATTTATACATTCGTTATCGTTATAAGGATATAAAATTGTTATATCAAGCTGTTGATGATTTCTGCAAAGGTCCAGATTGGCTTATGCGATTAGACGCTGTAACATATCATATAAAAATAAAGAAAGAAGGTTATCGATTTGAAGATGTTTCTAAAATAGTGGGACAAAAGATTCCATTCTATGATCAATATGATAGTCCGATAATAGATTATTTTGGTAACAAAAAAAGAAGATGGACTATAAACAAAATTATAAAATTAATTATTATTATTTTTACTATAAATGGAATTTATTTGCCTCCTAAGGGAAAGAAGGCATTTGGAATGAATGTGTCTCCTGCTAGGTTTTTTCGTCATCCAGAGATTGTCTTATATGATAAAAATAGTATGCAGGGTATAACTTTGCGTAAAGATGTAAAAAAATTTTTTTCATTCATTAAATATTATATAAAAGCATGTGGCATAATTAATAAAAAATATAATTTTATACAAAAAGAGTATGAACAATCTTGGAATAAACTACATGGACAGAATTATTGGAAAAAAGTATTAAAATAAAAGTATTAAACTTATGTATAATGTTTATACATAAGCCAGACTGTTAAAAAAGTCAGCAGATGCTGGCTTTTTTGATATAATAAAATCAGAGAGCCTAGACGTACTGAAAAAAATCAGAAAGAAACACTTTGGAAATAGCAAGCGTGAAATATTTTGTTTCCCGGACTATCTGATACGTAAAATTGACAACGCGGTAGATCTTACCCATATATACGATTTTGTGGAGGAACTTTATTGCACGGATAATGGATGTCCAAGTGTCGATCTTGTAGTTCTATTTAAGAGGGATTCTTATCCAGTATCTTTATGTCATCCCTTCTTTGTAGCACACCATGGATGAGATCCGCAAGAATGTTGCTTAACGGTGGTTTCTGGAGTAGCTTTTAAACGAACTTATTTCGCAACAATCAACTATAACTTTCATTACCGTTTTACAAAGGACATTATTCAAAAAGTTTTACATGAATTTTCTTTGAAGAGCAAAGAAATAGTTATATTTGTCCGCAAGTTGTGTTATAGATCACACCTACCTTATAAACGTTCAATGGCAAAAAGAATTTTATGAATGGTATAAATATGTGTATGATGAGTATCTAGATATCGTGATCTGTCCAGAGTATAAAAGTCTGTCATACAGTACAACAAAAAGGAAAATATATCAGGAATATAAAAGCCTACTATACCTGTATGAAAAATGTCCAACGTTATATCATGTATGGAGAGCCAGAATTATTAGAAGACAGTTACCTGTCATATATGAGAGAACTATATCAAACAAGCGGGAGACATCTGCCATTCATCACATGGAAAAGAAAGTTACAGGTTGTGTTGTCAAACAATAAATAGGGTATTTGCGGACCCAAAAGAGAAATATGGAGGAGATATACATTGTACCATGAGCTGAAAAGATAAGCATGTGGGTAAGGCTTAATTTTGCAGTGGCTCAATAGAGTTCTTTGACAATGTGAAACTTATACATAAGCTGTTGTATTATTTATATTATAAAATCTTTACGGCTACTTGTTCAGAAATTTCCACATAACCTATATATTCAAATTTAAGATTTGTTTCATTAATAAATTCATAAAATGCTTTATATTCTCCTTCTTGCCATCCAGGGTAATTAAAATATTCATCAAATACAATTATAGTGCCACTCACAATTTTATCTTTTAAATTATCAAAAATGCATTTTGTAGAAGAATATAAATCACAATCTATATGGATTAAGGAGCATATTTCTTTGTGTTCATTTAAAAAAATAGGTAGGGTATCATTGAATAAACCTTTGATAAGTTGCACGTTTTTATTTACATTTGGAAGACAGTTTGTTTTAAAAGTTCCTTTTTCAAATCCTGAACGCCAGTCTTCTGGAAGTCCTTCAAAGCTATCAAATCCGTAGACTGTTTCGTTAGTAAGATTTGCTATGTGATTAACTGTTCTTCCAGAATAAACACCAAATTCTATAATTAAACCTTCAATAGTACATTTGGAAAATGCAAGATCAAGAATATTTAAAGTAACATTTAGGGCAGGAACAGAATTCATATTTTTTATAATAAATTCAGCAGTTTCCATACTAGCTATATTTTGTAAACGTTGCTTAATGTTTTGATTTGGTTCCCAATCTAGTCTATATAACTTTTCTCGAATATTTATGAGTTCTTTATTATATTCTTGTGTTGTATTTTCGAGATTTGTTAGTTTTGTTGTTATATAATTATAATTATTTTGAAGGTCAATAATGTTATTAGATAGATTTTCTATAGATTCAATAATTTTTGAATACATTTGTTTAGATTGAATATCTTGTTGTTTAATCAAATCTAGGTTAGTTTTTGTATTTTCTAGGATATGATCTATTTTTTGTTTTAACTGTTTAAATAACATTTAGTCTTCCCCGCATATATTAGATAGTATAAATTATGTTTATTTTATCACTTAAATTGTCTAAATTCAATAGTTATACAGGATAATATTAAAATGTTGTGTAGGATTACAATACATATGTTGCAACGAAATATTAAAAAATAGAAATACCTATTCTGCATATACTTTAATTGCTAAATCAAAATCTAACTAAAAGGAAGATATTTTCATATGCAAAATATAATACAACATATGAGGTATGGCAGTCAACAAACTATATAAATATCAACATATTTGCAGCTTAAAGTCTTGATTGCATAATCTCAATTAAGAAATATCCTATATCTATTTCTTGAAGATCCTAGCATGTTAGTTTTTTCTTGGTAAAGTAAAGATTGTAAACTTGTTCTGTAATTATCTATGATAAAGATTACGATGTTAAAATTAGTAAAATAAATTATATGATTCAAAAATTTTTCATAAAGCTCTATTTTTGTAAGATTTGAACTTGCGTTGGTTTTGCTATAATTATAAAAGGATTTTTTTACTGGAGACTGACTGCCAAATCTTATTTTTTAATCAATATGTTTTACTCATCTCAATATTTTTATACAAAAAACCGAGCAGTCCTATATAATAGATTTAGGATTACTCGGAAAAATTATTTTTGATATTTCTATATAGATTTTAATAGTATTTAGAACATACAGAAATAGATATTGATAAAAGTTGATGCTATCTAAATATTTTAGAGGAAAAATATCTAAGTAGTATAGTGGGAATATTCAATAAGCTAAGTATTTTCTTAAATTTATTCACTCAACCATATTATCTATCTTCTACTTCCATTATATAACGTTCAAATTCTTCCTTCAACCAATTAATTGTTCCATTATTCCTCACTGGTGTATGATACTCTGTGTAAGTGTCAAAACCAACACTATCTAAAACAAGTTCTCTTTTATCATCATATACAACAATATTCAATCCTCTACAATTTACTGCATATTCACTTCCATCTAATTTTATGGATGTGCCTGAACCCGTCCACCATCCAGAACTATATAATTCATATTTTTTGCCTGAGTTTTGGCATATTCCGCTATAATTTAGTGGACGATTTGATAGAGCCTCATACTTTACCTTACCATCTTCGATAACCGCTATATAAGAACATCTAAATGCCGTAAAATAATCTATCTGTAATCCTAATCGTCTTAATGCATCAATATCTGTTTCATTTAAACCTTGTGACATTTCATCAGAAGCTGTAATAAATATTACATTATCTTTGTATTCATTAGTCAACATATTAATATATGTAACAAGATCTTGCTCTAGCTCCAACAATGCAACTTTTCGTACTTTTTCATAAGATATCAAATCTTTATCCCATTGATCATTATGTTCTTGGGATAAATCATAATGATCAATTAAATATTTTCCTAGGTTGGCACTTATTTTTTGAGCTCCATATAGGTTTAAGTGCATCCCACCATCCTGACTATCTTTTTTATTGTTAATACCTATATCTGTATCATATAATAAATCATAATACATTATATCGTATCTTTGGCAAAGTTCAGTTATCTTATTATATTTTTCCAAAGTCCATGCAGAACTATACCATTGAGGGCCATACATAGTAGGCACTTTAACTGTTAATAATTGTATTTGATTTTCATTACATAAATCTTTAATTTTTAATAACCATTCTATATTAGTTTGAGCTAAATCTGAATTATATAATTTATTTTCTTCATGAAATTCAACTAAGTCTCCTTTATTATATTCATAAACTATCTTTTGTGTATTTTCTATTAACTCATTAGTTATAGAATTCATATCTGCTATTGAAATTGATTCCTGCAAAGTAGAAACAATCAAGCCTCCTTTTCCATAATGAAAGTTATCAGTAATAATATTAAAATCTTGCTTGGATAATTCTTTCCACCTTGTATGATAATTTAATAAAGGAAGTAAACATGTTATCATAGTTTCATTGTTATTTTTACATTTTTTCAGATATTCTGAAATAAGTTGTATTTTATTTTTTCCAATACACATTTCATCTATTACATATTTCCACTGATATTCAACATAATCTTGCATATTAAAATACAAACTTGACACATCTATTACTATTACTTTTGGATTCTGTGTTCTTAAAACTTCTTGTATTGAATAGTAAGTTGCTTCTATTGGTTGAGCAGATGATGAAATATTATATGATTTTATACCATATTTTTCATACATTTCCATTGGAAGTATTCCTCGTCCAGAATGACTTGTTCCACATATTATTACATCAATACTATTACGTTCTTCATTGTATAAATAGTTTAATTTTCCAGCGTCATAAGATGTGTTATAAGGATAACGCTTGGGCAAGAAAATTTTTTGTAAAATGATAAAAAGAACAATTCCTATAAATACAAAAGAACAAATCCTAAAAATTTTTTGAATTAAAGTAATATGTTCTCTAAAATATTTTCTACTCTTAATAGAGATTGACATTCAAAATTTTCCTCTCTTTCATAATTATGAATTTATGTAGAAAGTTTAAAAGTTCTTATATTAAATTCAACTTCATAGATTTGAAAATATCGCTCGTTTATACTTTAAGATAACATAACAACATAAGTTATATTATATAAATAGCCAAGCACATATATATTGCATATATAAAAAATACTACTATTAACATTTTATCTTTTAATAAAACATCTACAGGATCTCCATGTGAATTTCCTTCTATTATAAGCGTATACTTCATACAAATAAAAATAACTAACAGTATTGACCATATTAAAATATTAGAATATGTCATACTAATTGTCCAAAGTGAATAGAAAGCAATTCCTAAAGTCATACTTGCATTCATCATCTTATCACAAAATTCATATGTATATTGTTTTAATACAATTCTTGTTTGAGTATGTTCCCCTTGTTTAAGAATTTCGTTTCGCCGCTTTCCTAATCCCATATAAAGGGAAAATGCAATAATTGTTAAAATTAGCCAATCCGAAGCTCTTATATTACTAATTTGTGCTCCATACATTATCCTTATTAAAAATCCTGATGCTAATATCATTACATCTACAATAGGTATATTTTTTAATCTAAAACTATATAATAAGTTTAAAATTAAATATAATAGCAAATAAAAAAGTCCTTTATTTATTGGTTTCTCCATCGCCAACCAATTTAACCCAAATAAAGTTATCGCTAAAATAACAGCTACAATTAATGCATGACTTATTTGAATTTGTCCCGACGCAATTGGTCTTTTACACTTTATTTCATGTAACCTGTCTGCGTCTCTATCATTAATATCATTTATAATATATACCAAAGAAGACATTAAAGAAAAAGCTATAAAAGCTATCATTAATTTTTTAATTTGTTCTATAGAACTTCCAAAATTTCCAGAAAAAAATAATGGCACAAAAATCAAAAAGTTTTTTATATAATGTTTTACTCTAAAAAGCTTTACCCAAACTGTTATTTTATACATGATTTCTCCTTCCTAATTACGATATTATCAGTTATTTACTTTTTAGGAACTGTAATTTTCAAACATTACAAGCACTATCTACATATATAAGTATAAATATTTCACATTTTATATATTATTGTATTTATATTATACGTCTATTGATTATTGGACTAATACTTTCATGGACTACCGTTACTTTCCAATGTTTATTTAATACGCGATTTGTAAATAATCATATTTTATTTGTTGTTAACTCATTATAGAAATGATCTATAAAAAATAATTTTATAATCATAATTCTGTAAGTGTTTATTCATTATATCATTAAGTATTATGTATATTTTCAATATTGTTTTCCTTATTATAAAGAAACACATATACTTATTTTTTCTTTAAATTGAATGTTTTATGTTTTTCTTAAACACATTATCTAGAAAGATATTTGAAAAAAATAGTATCCTCTGGATTGGGAGCTAAAAAATTAATGGTATAGAATATTTCTGGATCATTATATACTGGCCTATGACTAAAGGTTATTACATTATCCTCTTTATAGGGAAATTGATGTGTGGTCCTAATTGTTTTTATGTCTACCAAATAATCACCTATAGTATTTAAACTAGCAAAGGTTAACGCTATAATAAGCAAAATAGTGTTGAGTTTAATTTTTATTGTTTCATCATAAATCTTATTAAACTGTTCTATTACCATTGTCATAAGAATAAATAAAGCCGGAATACATGCACGCATGCAAAAATCATGTCCAATACCAATTTTAAAATTTGGAATTAAAATTAGCGAAACAATAACAGCCCAAAATAAATTGTTCTTTTTAAAATTTTTGTAAATTAGTATAGCAAAGAGGCCAAATTCTTCTATATAAAATAAAAGGAGTACAAATATTCTTTTTAGAGTGAAATCGGATAGTGGTACATATAAACCAAAACCTCCATTTTCGACACCTCCATTTGCAGCTACATTACATTTAAAGAATAAATAAAATATTGGGACTATTGATATTATGCTTAAAATATTACATAATGATATAGATTCTTTTATTAGCTGTATTATATTGTTTTGCTTTAAATAAATGATTGCATCAGCAATCATCAGCAAAAATAATCCAATAAAAGGAATTGGACCATATGGAAGCATTAATAATCCAATGAATGCATATTCTCTAATATTTCCTCTACGAATTAAATAAATACAAGTAATTATCCAAGGAACTATAGTTTGATTAAAAACCCATTTTATTAATCCTGTATTTGGAGTAAATTGATATCCATATGGTAGGTTTTTATAATCACTAATTAAATCAGTCCAACCATACCCAACACCCAAACCAAAATAATGCCATCCAATTGCATCCATTAAAGCCCAAATAATAAAAGATAAACCTCCCCAGAAAATTAAGATTGTAACAAAGGTAATTACTTTTTTAAATGAATCTAATTTTAGAAAATAACAAAGTAATAGCATTATAAGAATAATTCCTAAATAGCTCCAAATTAATAAAGTTATATTTGCAGCACACCAACCAAACAATTTTCCTACAAGTGCAGGAATCATCCAAAAAATAAAATAATATACCAATGCATTTCCTGTCTCTGGAAAGATTACAGGCCATGAATAATCTATTAAGTCACGAAGTACAGCATTTCGCGCATTTTGATCCCAACGTTGAACCCAAAATCCACCAATACCTGATAAGTAGACCCATAATAAAAGTATTAATAAGATGAAGATTATAATTTTTTTATCTAACGTTATAAATTTTTCACTAAGCTGTGATTTTGTACTTTTTATAAATAAAAGTATTGAATATATTAACAATATACATAATGGTATTGAAATATATTTTTTTAGCCAACCGATAAAAAATACTACAATTGGTAAGGTTATATATATTAAAGATGCAATAACAATACTAAGTATAGGTATCTTTATTTGTTTTATTTTTTGCATTTAAACACCTCTGATATGTCAAAACTAATATTAATAGAGTTATAAAATTTTGCTTATTTTGTTAAAAAATCTTGAATCTAACGGGGAGCATTATTAATTTTGTGTCTCGGTTGTTGTATTTTATTCCACAAATAGAGGATAGGTGGGGGCTACGAATTTTTATAAGTTCTAGGTTTTTGTATATTTTAAACAAGTTAAGGATACACAAAAAATTAAAATTTTGCATGAATTGGTCCATTACACAATGATAAGTTTAAAGTTTCATATTTCTTTGCTTATGAACAAAATTTTTGTGTAGTTTTCTGGTTTTGCTCAATTATAGTAAAAATCAAATTTTACTATTTTATTAAAACTCTACAAACTCATTTCTTATTTTAGAATTAG
>BLMC01000070.1 GCA_011959805.1 Lachnospiraceae bacterium
GCCTATTGATAAGTTGTCATTGCAAAGTGGTTTTCCATAAATTAGGGAATTGTAATACAAAGTCAAAAAGGAATCTGTTATGGATTGATCGATTTTAAGTAAGGTGAATAATACAGAAAGTGAGATAAAAAATAAAATGAACACATTTACCATATTTGAAAATAACAAAGGAGTGCCATTTTTTGTAGAAAACGATGCGTTTGAGGGGATAAAGCGCATTAGTGTGCGGGTAGCAAGCGATATTAAGCTTGTGACGGACAGTGCACCAGACATATTGGCGGCACCTTATTTATGTAACAGTGATAGAATTGTTATTTTTGCCACGCTTGGAAGAAGTCCATTTTTGGATGCGCTGGAGGCATCTAGCAAGTGGAGTAGTGCGCAGATTCAGGGAAAACGGGAAGTTTATCAGTTACAAGTCGTAGATACGCCTTTTGCTGAAGTGCCGTCTATTAAGGAGGCGTTAGTCATTGTAGGAAGTGATAAACGAGGCACAATTTATGGAATGTTCCATTTGTCAAAGCTGTGTGGTGTGTCACCGCTTATTTATTGGGGAGATGTAGTTCCACAGAAAAAAGATACAGTGATATTATCAATTGAAAATGGAATTGTCTCAAAGGAGCCATCTGTTAAATACCGCGGATTTTTTATTAATGACGAGTGGCCTGCTTTTGGAAATTGGTGTACGGAGACGTTTGGCGGTGTAAATGCCAAGGCGTATGAGGAGATTTTTATCCTGTTATTGCGCCTTAAAGGCAATTACCTTTGGCCAGCTATGTGGAACTCAATTTTTTCTGAGGAAGGACCCGGACTTGCAAGTGCAGAGCTTGCAGATATTTATGGTATTATTATGGGCGCGTCGCACCATGAACCAATGTGTCGTGCCGGTGCCGAGTGGCAGCGGGTTTATCAAAGGTATGGCACAGATAATACTTGGAGTTTTGTATCGAACAAAGAAGCAATCACAGCGTTTTGGAAGGATGGTATTCTGCGCAATAAACCGTTTGAAAATGTGATTACTATTGGTATGCGTGGTGAGAACGATTCTATGCTATTGTCAGCGGACGCGAAGCTTGTGGACAATATACAGGTGATTAAGGACGCAATTGTGACCCAACACATGCTTTTGCAAAAGCATATAGATGAAAATCTGAAAAACATTCCGCGTATGCTTGCCATTTATAAAGAAGTGGAGGACTATTATTATGGAGATGCAACATGCGCAGGATTAAAAGGCTGGAAGGAGCTTGAGGATGTGATTTTGTTGCTCTGTGAGGATAATTTTGGCAACACAAGAGGATTGCCAAGCAAAGCAGATAGAAATCACCCGGGTGGTTACGGAATGTATTATCATTTTGACTATCATGGAGGACCTATTAGTTATGAGTGGCAGAATACAACACGTTTGACTAAGACCTGGGAGCAGATGACACAGGCTTACGAGTACGGTGTACGAGAACTTTGGATTGTCAATGTAGGCGATTTGAAGGGTGTAGAGTATCCCTTGTGCTATTTTATGGATTTGGCATATGATTACGAGACCTACAGCCAGAAGAATATGACGGAATCATATGCGAAAACATGGGTTGAACAGCAATTTGGAAGTTATCTTGACGAAAAGGACAGACAGGATTTGTTAGTGTTGTTGGATGGATTTACCAAGTGGAATGCAGCAAGGCGCCCCGAGGCAATGTCGCCCAATATTTATCACCCTTGCCATTTTCGTGAGGCAGAACGTGTCTGGAAAGAAATACAGGAATTGATGGGGATAGCAAAGCGATTGAGAGAACATATGCCTAAGGAGTGTATGGCAGCTTATGGCAGCATGATTTATTATCCGGCAATAACATCTTTCAATTTGATATTAATGCACATCGAGGCAGGCTGGAATGCTTTTTATGCAAAACAAGGAAACTTGGGAGCAAATGCCTTTGCTGCCAGCGTAAAACAGCGTGCATCGAAAGACTGCCAGTATATACAGGCATATCATAAGCTGGCAAATGGAAAGTGGAATCATATGATGGATTCTGCGCACACAGGATTTCATAGTTGGGATGCTCACAATTGGACATATCCTACAGTACAGGAAGTAATACCACTTCCAATAGCAAAAATAATTGTTGGATTTCGCGGTGGAGAAGACTACCATCTGGGAGCACATTGGCAAGACAGCAGTTATCCTTGCAATGACGATTTTACTCGACCAGATACAAGGGACGTGGTGATTGAGCTTGGCAGCCGCGGTGAAGTGGATTTTACATACTGCGTAAAGTGTAATAAACCTTGGGCATGTTTTGATAGAATCGAGGGAACTGTTAAAAGTCTAACAAACGGAAAAGAAAGCATTGTTGTTACTTGTGACAGAGCAAAATTAAAGGGTAAGGAGCATGCACTGGTAGAGATTTTTGTCACTTTTACAAATGGAGAAAAGACAGTAGGAAGACTAGAGCTTTTGGCGGAGGAGATAATTGAAAGTGCTTATTCCGTAGGAACTTATGTAGAAAAACAGGGCTATATTGCTATGAATGCAGATGGTTTTGTGGAACAGAAAGATATTGGAGAGGAAGGCTTTGCAGTGATTGCGCACCTTGGCAGAATGGGTTCTGCCGTAAAGGCATTTCCAGTTACAAAGTCATGGACTGATACGGTAAATGCGCCTTATTTAAGATACACGTTTGCCGCCAAAAACACAGCGGATTATAATGTGCGGTTTTATTTGTTACCTAGAAATCCTGTTGAAAAAGGAGCGCGCATGTGTCTTGCATTTTCTGTAAATGGAGGACAAAAAAAGATAATTGATACAGTATCAAATTCTTTTCACACGGACTGTACATGTGAAGAATGGAACTGTGGTGTGCTCGATAATATTCGTATTGTGGAGTCGGTTGTTTCAGTGAACAAAGGAGAGAATGAATTATATTTTTATGCGGCGGACCCAGGAATTGTATTGGAACGTATTGTCTTGTATCCTCAGAATACAAAACTGCCAGAATCTTATTTAGGACCTATTGAGAGCTGGAAAAGTTCACGCTTCGATGGTATTTGAGATAGACACCAATATGCTTTTTTAGACAAATTGATAAAGTTGATTCTAAGAAAAAGGAGAGAATAGCAATTATGGTAGGACCAAAAGCACCAAAGGACCCAGAAAAAAAACGTTCAGGATTTTATATTATGCGCAATAAACAAATTGCTGGCTCAGTGCAGCCAGATGGAAGAGGTATACAGTTTATTTATCTAAATGATGGGCGCATGATATCGAGTGCGCGGATTGTGGGAAATATCACTGATGATACAATGCTTGGTATGCTCTCGACGACAGAAGGGTTTCGACGTCTGATACATAGCATTGGCGTCAGTGTGGAGATGGAAAGCGCAGATAAAAAAGCAGAGTTTGTGTTTCAGATGTATGGGAAATCAGATTTGTATCGTTCAGGAACAACGCTTTGTATGGATGTTCCAGCAGATGGCATGGAGTATGTGTTAAATCTATCAGCGTATGATTGGTCGGACGACGATGCCATTCCGGGGCAAATTCGTTTTGTATTTGATGAGCCGCAGAAGGATGGAGAGGCAGCGCAAGCGTTAGCGACAGTAAAATTTTATCTAAATGATGGTTTCACAGCACCAGAACCAGAAGCGGAAGAAATGGTCGACTTTACATGTAATGCTTATCAAGAAATGTTGTGCAAATCGCTAGTGCAGGTTGGAAATAATATGCGATTAAAGGCTGCTATCAAACGTGCAAAACAGGGTGAAGATATTACAATTGCTTTTATCGGCGGTTCGATTACCCAGGGTGCAGGCGCAGTACCCATCAATACAAAATGTTATGCTTATAGGACTTTTGAGGGAATTTGCCGTCTTGCGGGAAAGGGTGTACATGAGAATATTCATTATATTAAAGCGGGAGTAGGCGGAACCCCATCAGAGCTTGGTATGATACGCTATGAACGCGATGTTTGTAGAGAAGGTACAGTAACCCCAGATATTGTAATTGTAGAGTTTGCGGTAAATGATGAGGGCGACGAGACAAAGGGGGTCTGCTATGAATCGCTGGTGAGAAAGATTCTGGCAGCAGAAAATAAACCCGCTGTAATACTGCTGTTTGCGGTGTTTGCAAATGATGAAAATCTTCAAGAACGTCTCTGTGTAGTAGGAGAGCACTATCAGTTACCGATGGTGAGTACGCGAGACTGTGTGGTGGAACAGTTTTATAAAAAAGCCAAAGAAGGTAAAGTAGTGACAAAGAATCAGTTCTTTTATGACTGTTATCACCCAACAAATATTGGACATCAAATTATGGCAGATGGACTACTCTATCTAATATATAAAGTAGATAAGAGTCCGATGGATGAGGACACTTTGGATTTAGAAGTAGTTCCAGCTGTGATTGGAAATACTTTTGAGCATGTTTGGCTGTATGACCGAAACAGCAAGGCGGATCAGGTAAAGATTTTATCCACTGGAGATTTTTTGGAGAGGGACGAAGAATTGCAAGGCGTTGAGATGGATAGAAATCTGACGCAGACCAAGGAATTTCCATATAATTGGAAGCATGTAAAAGGTGCAAAACCATTTGTTATGGAAATTTGTTGCACCAGTCTTGTAATGGTAAATAAAGATTCGGGTGCACCGAACGCAGGTTGTGCGCAGGTGTTTGTGGACGGAGAAGCAGTGCTTTTTGTAGATCCAAAAGTTAATGGCTGGACACATTGTAATCCACTAATTTGTTTCCAGAATAGGGAGCGCAAGACGTGGCATATTGAAGTTAGAATGCAACCAGGAGACGAAGATAAAGAATTTACGATACTTGGATTTGGTGTGGTGGATTAAATGTTTACTATGAAACGAAGTCCGTGCAAAAAGCGAGGGTTTTTGTGCTGATTTTTAAGGGAATCTTATTCTGACAAAGTAAGAGAACAGTAACAAACAGGAGTATAAAATGAGTTTCGAGAATACATTATGGATACAAGATACAGAAATCAATCCAATTACAAGATTAGATTATCCTGACCCTGATGTGATACGGGTTGGCGATGTCTATTATATGATTTCAACTACTATGCATTTTATGCCAGGTGGAGAAATTCTTCGTTCGTATGATTTGGTAAATTGGGAGCATGCAGCTTTTGTGTATGATTGCTTAGACAGCACGTCTGGGCAGCAATTAAACGAGGCAGAAAATATCTATGGTAAAGGAATGTGGGCGGCGTCCTTGCGTTTTCATCAGGAAGTGTTTTATGTCTGTTTTGTCGCAAATGATACAGGAAAGACCTATCTATATACGGCAAAGTCCATTGCAGGACCTTGGAAAAAACAACAGATTATGGGCTTTTATCATGATAGTTCTCTTTTGTTTGATGACGATAATATTTATATTGCATATGGAAATAAAGACATTTATATTACACAGCTCAATGCTGATTTGACAGCGCCTCTTGCAGGTGGATTGCATCGTCTGGCAGTCAGTGATACAGGACATCCAAGACTTGGATACGAAGGAACCCATTTTTATAAAATTAACGGAAAATATTATTTGTTTTTAATTCATTCTCTAAGAGATCGGTGGATGCGTACAGAGGCATGTTTTGTGTCTGATTCTATTGATGGTATATTTGTTGGCGGTGATGTCCTTGTCGATGATCGAGGATACTGTAATCAGGGGGTAGCGCAGGGAGGAATCGTTGATACGCCAGATGGAAAGTGGTATGCAATGCTGTTTCAGGACCATGGCGCAGTTGGTAGAATCCCTGTGTTAGTTCCAATTACATGGGAGGAAGATTATCCTGTGTTTGGAATAGATAAACGGATTCCACAACAGTTTAAAATACCACTTGGAAAAGAGAATTATGTATATGAACCATTGATACAGAGTGACGATTTTAAAAGAGAATCTGGTCTTTCGACAATACAAGAGCAAGAGCGATATGGTTGTTATGGTTTGAAAAGTGTGTGGCAATTTAATCATCAACCTGATTTGCATCTAGTTAGGCAGGATGTGGAACATGGTATTCTTTGGATAGAGACAGGAAAAATTTGTAAAAATTTGCTACAGGCGGTAAATATGTTGACACAACGTATGCTTTTTCCGGCTTGTGGAGGCGAGGTGACAGTGGATGCATCTGCATTGAAAATAGGGGATTATGCAGGAATCTGTGCGCTACAAGGATGCTATGGCATGGTTGCAGTGACACGCAGAAACGATGGATTTTATCTTGTGATGAATGGTAGAGAGGCTAAGAATAACGCTATGCAGGTATCATCAAAGGCCGACGTGACAGGCACAGAGTGGGAGGAGGTGCGGATAGAACAGAACATGATACGTCTGCGAATTGAAGTGGATTTTGCACAGATGAAAGATGAGGCGCGATTCTTTTACTATGATGGTGTATCTAGCGGCGGTATATGGAAACAGATTGGAATTGCACAGAAGTTGTACTTTAAGTTAGATCATTTTGTGGGTTGCCGATTTGGACTGTTTGTCTATGCCACCAAGGAGATTGGCGGAAAAGCTGGATTTCTCAGGTTTCAGTATAACAACTATGATAGGATATAAAAATACAAGGCTTCTCCCATCACCTGAAGGTTGAGGGAGGAGCCTATAATAATTTATGAATTATTGATAAAAAGCATCCATTTGACAAAGGATTGTCACAATGATGGTTGATGAATGGACAGTAACGAGAATTTTAATATAATGAATAAATCAAGCTTTATATTGTTTCGATTTTGTTGTATGATAAATTAAATTGAGAGTGAATCTTAACAAGTGGGGTGATAGGAATGGCAAAACAAACAGTATGTACTTTGACAGATCTTAGTATCGATTATCTGATAAAGAATAATTTTGCGCTTTCTATGGAACCTGTTGATAATGTGTTGTATGAATGGGACTGGAAGGCAGAGCGTTCTGATTTAACTTTATATGCAACGGACCCAATTGGATTAGTTGCATTATATACAATCCGCGATGACTGGGTATCAGATATAGAGTTTCCTGAAAGTGTAAAGATGTTAATTTGAACGAGGGAAAGGGGCATAACAAGGTGGGTATGGCTGATGAACAGAATCCTATTAATTGTGAAGAAAAGTCTATTACTGTGATAGCAGAAGCTGGAAATACAGATAAATATGCAGTGTACAAATTAATACAGTGGGGATATATGGTTTCTAAAGTTCAAGATTCTGTTGATTTTGGAGATTCATGGGAGTGGTTAGCACAAAAAGATGGGAAGACATATTCTGCAAAGAACCCACTTCGACTATTGGGGCTTGTCACAATCATACAAGAGTATGGAGAGAATTGGAGATATAGTGATGTGCCCCAATCTTTTTCTATTAAGCCTATACCGGGAGAATTGGATAATATGGAATGCATGTGGGGCAAGATACTTGATCCAGATCAAATTGAGGATACTGATGAGAGGGATTCATGTGAAATTAAAATTTCACACAGTCTATTTGAGCCGCCAAAAGGCGGCATAGGGGATTAAAATGAAAAAAGTAAAACAAAAAGAGTATGATTTTAGAAACAATTTATATCTTTCCGTTTTTGTGGGGGTTTGTCAATCGAAAGAAATACTTGAGCGATATTTACAGCAGTATTTGACTTTGTTGGAAATAGATTGTATTGGTTCTCAATTTGGAATTGATTTTCATATTAATTATTATGATGATGAATATTATACTGCGATTGTAAACACGCAAAGGTCAAATGATATTGATGAGATCTTTGCAGACGCGGCAGTATTTGACTTGAATTTACTAAAACAGGACTATCCTAATCCGTTGGACAGCTTTTATAATGCGGTCATTATTATTGGCAGAATGAAATATGAAGGTGAAGTTCTGGAAATCCAAAATGATGAGTTTGGATCTTTTAGATTTTTGGGGACTTATCCAGAACCATTGCCAAATAAGATAGAAGATCATGCAGAAATGTATCAATATGCAATCAATAAGTTGGTCGATTGGGGGTACAATATTTCCTTAACAAATGAAAATGGGTGGGATGAGAAGGACTATTTTAAATGGAATGCAGAAAAAGAAGGAAAGATATTTACCGCACTTGACCCTTTGCGTCTGTTGGGAATTGTGACCATTGTGCAAGAGTATGGAGATGCGTGGGATCGTGTGGAAATGCCTCATGCACTATCCATAAAGCCTACAGAGAAAAAATAACATAGTAGAATGTATCGACAAAAGGGATAGTAACAAATGAATATAAAAAACTTATCTTTAAAAAGTATATTAGATGAAGATTGGGTTTTTGAGCCAAACTTTAACTATGCAGATGTTTCTGGCAGTGCACAATTATATGGATTTGATAGCGTGATTTTGTATAGAAAAGAAGGCGAGAAAGATATTTGTGTAGTGCGATTTCACGCAATTTCACATTATGATAAAAAATTGTTTTATATTGTCAATAAATTGATTGCTGATATAGGATTGGATATAAAAATGGGCGATCCTCTTAGTAAAATGATTAAAAAATATGGAACCCCAACTTTTGTTTATTATCTTGAGGAAGATTATAAGAGATATTATTGGCGATATCCAAGTGATTTTTATGATTATCATGATATCTTTTATATTGTGCACTATCATTATCTGCTTTCTCCAGACTTACTTATCTGCTTTGGTGTACCCAAAAGTGACAATCGAATAACTGATTTGGAAATTGTAAATGACCAGAAGATAATCTCAGAAATAATGGAAGCAAGAAGGGACATAAAAGAGTATGAGAAAGCAATGTATCAGCCCAAGGAATGCTTGCGCTTTGTCAAACAAAGGATAGAAAATCGAAAAATTACAGGGATAACATGTAACAATATTCGTTTTATTAAGATGGAGATGGAAAACTGTTATATAGAAGGAATTCAGACAGAGGATATTAAAATACATAAATGTCTCTTTCGGAATGTGATATTTGACAATCATTTTAAGATAGGATGCATTTCGATAGAGCAATGTCAATTTATAAATTGTGTTTTTCATGATACATTTGAAGAAAACAGCATACAATTGGATAATAATTTGTTTCGGAATTGTCTGTTTGAGAGAATCCGCATGGAAGAAGAAGGGATATTAAATGCGAATAAAAATCGATTTTCTCACTGTATATTTAAGGAAATAAGATGGAATGGCGAGGGCGTCTTTTGCGGGTCAAAAATAAAGGAAGGAAGGATGGAACATATTTTTTATAAAACAGATGACATTTCGTACAATCATTTTTCCAATATACAGATGGAACATGTGGAAGTGGAGTTAGAGAAAGAGGGGATTGGATTGTTTGATAATCAATTCAATACCATAACGTTTCACAATGTGACAGTAAAAGGTCCAGTAGAAGATACACATTTTGTAGATTGCGATACAACTGGATTATTGTTTCTTGATTGTAAAAACTAAGGAATGATCTGTGTTATTATGATGTATAGAAAATGGATAGACTTAAAGTGGAATTTGGAGGATAATCAATGAAATTGATTCACTGTGCCGATTTGCATTTGGATTCAAAAATGAGTACCAATTTTGACAGGAGTCGTGCGAAAGAGAGAAATGCGGAAATTCTTCACACTTTTGAGCGAATGATTGACTATGCTGACCAAAATGGTGTAACTGCAATTTTAATTGCAGGAGATTTGTTTGATGCGAAAAGGATTTCCGCTACAACGCGAAATACCGTTTTATTTTGTATTCAAAATTACCCCAAAATAAACTTTTATTATTTAAGAGGGAATCATGATAATGATAACTTTTTGACTGCATTGGAGGAAATTCCTACCAACCTAAAGTTATTTAAAACCAAGTGGACAACTTATATAGAAGGAAATATATCGATTTCAGGAATAGAGCTAAATCAAGAAAATTTCCAGTTCGCGCACACGTCATTTGTGCTAGATGCCAACAGATTTAATATCGTTGTTTTACATGGGCAGGAAACAGAGCACAGTGCAAAAGATAGCCCTGAAATGATTCCTCTGAAGGCATTCAGAAATAAGGGAATTGACTATTTGGCTCTTGGACATGTCCATACATATAAAGTACAGCAGTTGGATGCGCGCGGGGTCTATTGTTATGCAGGATGCTTGGAAGGCAGAGGATTTGATGAATGTGGTACACATGGTTTTGTTCTTCTTGATGTTGATGAGAAGACAGGAAAGTTTTCCCATGAATTTATCCCTTTTAGCCAAAGAACATTATATGCCGTTCGCGTGGATGTAACAGGGTGCCAAAATACTGCCGAAATGGTTTATCAAATTACACTTGCTTTACAGAAAGAAGGGTATAGTGAGGAAAGCCTTATAAAAATAATTCTAATAGGGGAATTAGATATTGCGTGCGAAAAAAATATAGATTATCTACAAGCGCGTTTTAGACAAAGTTTTTACTATGTGAAAGTGTATGATGAGACATCTCTGAAAATAAATACAAAGGATTTTTTATTAGATGAATCTCTAAAGGGAGAATTTGTCAGGTTGGTAATGGGGGATAAGGCGTTAAAGGAGGAGGACAAAAAAGCGATTATTCGTTATGGATTACAGGCGATTGCCGGAGAAGAGGTGTAGCGGTTATGAAAATAGTATCCTGCCATATTGAAAATTTTGGAAGGTTGCATAATTATTCCATTAACCTTACAAATGGAATCAATGTAATCTGCGAAGAAAATGGATGGGGAAAAAGCACATTTGCAGCATTTATCCGAGCAATGTTCTATGGTCTTGAGGGCGAACGAAAAAGAAGTGTTGAGGAGAATGAACGAAAGCGTTATCGGCCTTGGCAGGGCGGGGTATTTGGTGGACAAATGATTATTGATGTCGAGGATAAACAATATAAGGTTTGCCGTATTTTTCATGAGAAAGAGGCTTTGGATGAATTTGAAATCTGGGATACAAAGACCAATCTTCCAACAAAGGATTACACAAAGAAATTGGGAGAAGAACTTTTTAAAATTGACCGAAATTCTTTTATGAGAACGATTTTTATAGGACAAAATGGATGTGAAACGGCGCCTACAGATGATATCAATGCAAAAATTGGAAATCTTACAGAGAATTCTAATGATTTGAATAATTATGAAAGTGCAAACGCTAGGTTAACAGAGGTTATCAATCGTTTGACGCCAGCAAGAAGCACAGGTTCTATTGCTAGAAGGAACAGTGAAATTACAAGGCTTGAGAGTGCTGTGCAGGCAGGGAATAGTATTTCTGAAAGTATCGATACCTATCAAAAGTATTTACAGGTGGAATTAGAAAACTATGCACAATTGAAGGAACAAGTAAAGGAAGCCGGGAAACAACAATCAGAAATAGCGAAGTCTCAAAAAATGATTGCGAAGAAAACCGAATGGGAACGCCTGAAAAAAGATGTAGAACACAGACAAGAAATGCTTGTGGATGCCCAGACAGCGTTTCCTTTAAAGGTTCCCTCTCCAGAAGAAATGAAAAAACAGCTTTTGACGTTTAACAAAATGGAAAAGGCAGCAGAAAGAACTTCTTTGTTTGAAATGACAGAGAAAGAAAATCAGGATTTGAACGCTCTGTATAGTTTGTTTGCACAGGATATTCCGAAAGTTTCTGAAATTGATAAGATGATAACTTTAAATCAGAAATTGTGTGTTCTTGAGCAGGAATATGCAGTTGAACAGATAAGTGAAGCGGAACAAAAACGCTTTGAAGTTCTAAAACAGACTTTTGAAAAAGATACTGAAAGTTTATCTACTATAACTGCAAAGTGGAATCAAAGAAATGCGATAAAATCGGCTTTGCCATCAAATCAAGCGGTCGCAGAAGCGTTAAAGGCGTCTATAATTTCTTTCAATCAAGGAAAGAAAACAATGTCTATTTTGAAAATAGTTGGGGTGTTTTTGGTATTTTTAGCCATGTTAGCTGTACTTGTGACAAAGTATAAATTTGTGGGACTGGTATTTGCCATCAGTGGCGTTGTGTTATTTATCTTTGGTATGATGATTGGTAAAAATAAAACGAAGCAAACTTGCGCAGTATCAGCAAAGTTTAATCAGCTTCAGCAAACAATTGTGGCAGATAATGCATTGATTGATAGGATAGACCAAGATTTTACAAAATATCTCTCTGCGCATGGAAAAGTATTTGAGGAGTCTACAGTATCTTCTGTTTTACAGGATTTGGCAGAAGAGTATATGGAGTATGTTAATTTAAACAAAAAAGTTCAGAATGCCACGAAACATACAAAAGTTATAGAGATTGACTCTATTCAAGAACAGATTAGTCATTTCCTGGAATCCTATAAAATGCTGTCTGTAGAAACAAAATTTACAGACAACTTATATTTGCTAAAAGATAAATTGGCCCAATATGAAAATCTGCAAGACAAAAAACAAAAGTATCATGAGGCAACTATTTCTTATCAAATTATTTATGATGAAATCCTTGAGTTTCTTGAACGATATGGGTTTCTTCCAGAAGAGGCACTCGGAGAACAATTAAATGTTATTCGAGAGTATGTTGATGCTTACCAGACGGCACTGCGATTGCATCAAGAGGCAGTTTGCTCTTTAGAAGATTTTGAGCAAGAAACAGATATTGCAAAATTGAAAGAAGGGGTTTTACAGGAAAATATAGTTTCTTTGGAGGAATTAAACCAGAAAATTATGAATCTTTCTGATAGAATGGAGGAGAGCTACAATAAAATTACAGAATATAATAAAGAGATAGAAAAATTTCGGGAACAGTATGATACATGGGAAGAAAGTCAAGTAAAGCTTGAAGAAGTGCGGCAGATACAAGAATTAGAGCAGACAAAATATGATTTGGTATTGAAAGCGCGTAATTATCTTACGCTTGCAAAAGAGTCGATTACTGCAAAATATGCAGACCCAATATTAGAAGGATTTCGCAGCTATTATACAATGATTACAGGCGACTTGGCTGAAAAATTTCAAGTGGATGCGAACATATCTGTTACAGTGGATGCGCTGGGAAAATCAAGGGAAACAAAGACATTGAGTGTTGGATATCGGGATTTGATTGGCATTTGCCTAAGAATCGCGTTAGTGGATGCAATGTATCAAGAAGAAGTGCCATTGCTTCTTATGGATGACCCTTTTACGAATTTGGATGATAAAAAGCTGTGTATGGGTAAAAAATTTTTAGAGCAAATTGCAAAAAAATATCAGATAATTTATTTGACTTGCAATAATGCAAGAAGTATTGAACGTTCCGTGTCGCGCTAGTAAACAGGATTCCAAAAGACATTACTATTATCCATAACGGGAGGGATTTCTTATGAGAAAAATAATTAAGATAATGGTATTTGCCATTTTGTTTCCAGCTTTGATTGTCTCCACAATTGCTCTGACATATTTGCATTTTTTTGCATCTGAGGATAAAAACCTCTCTGGGCTGTGGACTGCAAAGCTGGATTTGACAGATCAGGCAACCATCACAGCATTTACTTGGCTACAGGATATAGAAGCAGTCTCTATTTCCACGCAGGACATAAAGTCCTATATGCAAGGAATTTGTGTGGATATCAATTTGACTTTGGAACAGACTGCACATGCTGAAGGAACCTTTCAATGTAATATTTTACAAGAAAGTTATAATTCCTGTAATCAAGTGGCTTACGAGGCATTTGCATCCGCTTTTCGAGAACTGCTAGGCGAAAGACTTCGCATGGCAGGTTATACAGGCAGTACAGATGCCGAAGCGGTCGAGACACTTGTGATGGAAGCGTTTGGAATGTCTACGGTTTCGTATTTGATGACTTGTGGTCCGAATCTATTGCCTTCATTGGAAGAGCTACAAGCACAGTATGAGGGAAGCGGCACTTATCAAACAGCAAACGGTATTTTGACTAGGCAGTTTACGAATGGCGCGTCAACCAATACAAGGGTGGAAAATTATATTCGCAAGGGTGCTACTTTAATTTTGTCTGAGGATTTTTCAGAACATTCTTCGGTGATTTATACCTTGCAGGAAACAAAAGATCAGTTACTTTTCTATAATTGACAATGGCAATTGCTGTTGTATAGGTGAGAAAATAAGAGAGAAGGGAATTTTCATGAAAACAATCCTACAAAAAACAAATGCCTTTATTTTGTCTATAATCTTGATGTGTTCTGTTTTTCCTATTGAGGTAAATGCAGCATATGAAATACCAAAGACTTGTCAAGTACAAACAGATGTTGGTGCCACAAATATTGTAAAAACACTGGACTACAGTTACGATTATAACACCTATTTTTCTCTCAGAGATATCGCAATGATTCTAAAAGATACAGAGAAAAATTTTTCTTTGGATATCACAAAAAATGCTGTTGCACTCAATATAGGAAATGCTTATATTCCTGTAGATACAGAGAATATTCCTTGGGAAAACAGTGAAAATCCAGATATTCCCCTTCGGAGAAATGAATTTAAGGTGAACGGGCAAAAGGTATCTTATTATACCATGATTATGATGTTACCTTCTGGCGGTTATGATTGCTTTATGATGGCAGTAGATTTGGCGATGTTGTTGGACATGGATATTACAGTTGCACGCGCTGGTGTTTTGCAGTTTAATACGCAATCTTCTTTTAGTATTTCTCCAGCAATTTTGCAACAAACAGGATACTTTTATGGCGTTAACAGTGTATTGGTAGGAGATGCGACTACGGGAGAAGTTTTTTATCAATATCAGTCGGATACATCCTTTCCTATAGCAAGCACTTCTAAGTTGATGACATGCCTTCTTACAATGGATGCGATTGCAGGCGGTCAGATTTCTTTGGAACAGACGGTTGCTGTTTCAGAGGCAGTTGAAGCGTTGTCTGGCTCGAGTGATGGGGTGATTCCTTTTGAAGCTGGACAGCAGATTACAGTGCAAGAACTTTTGGTGGGTGCACTTTTACCATCTAGTAATGAATGTGCATTATGCCTTGCAGAAACAATTGCTGGTTCTGAGGAGGCTTTTGTACAATTGATGAATCAGAAAGCATTGGAATTAGGGTTGTCTCAAGCGGTTTTCTTTAACAGTAATGGTTTGCCTTCCTTTACGGAAGACCCTATTCCGGCAAAGCGTCAGAATCGTATGAGCGCCAAAGATATGTTTCGGCTGGTGTCTTATCTTTTGAAGGTTTATCCGCAGGTAAAAGATATTACTTCTATGGAAGAGACAACTTTGCAGTCTCTTAATCTCGAGGTAAAAAATACCAATCCGCTCTTGCGCAATATGCCAGAAGTTACTGGATTAAAAACTGGAACAACCAACAAATCTGGTGCCTGTCTTGTTTCCTCTTTAATTGTGGATGATGGAACCATACAACATGATCTGGTTGTAATTGTTTTGGGTACAGAGGATTCGATAGAAAGGGGACGGGTATCCGCGTTGCTTGCAAGATACGCCTTGCAAACATTTGATACAAATATAGAAGAAGTAAACAATGATTCTATTTCTGGATATTTACCAACACATGCTGAGGCGGCAGTGGATTGGGTTCTCCAGACAGCTAAAAGCGCAATAAATCCTTCTTAAACAGATAGCAAATTTTTATGCACAGACCCGCGCATAGGAAATAAGCTGCTAAAGCGGCGAGTAGGAAAGATTTATCTTCTCCTACTCGTGGCATACAGAAAATATATCAGATGTGGAAGGATTTCCGCCTCTGTAGGCAGTGAGCAGCTTATTTGCATCAGCGGCAAAAGTAATATGAGCGGATTGCAAAAGCGCGCAGAAGAATGTATCATGCTGTGCAGCAAAAATGCTGACGGCGTTCTTGAATTCCTATAAAATAAGATATACTCCAACTGCGATTTGAATCAATAAGATCAATGGAATACCATATACAAAATACCAATGTTTGGTTTTGTGGTGGAATATACGCATTCCAAGAATTGCACCAATGCTTCCGCCAACAAACGCGATAAGAAAAAGTGTAGATTCTCGGATACGCCAACGTTTTTTGATAGCTTTGCGCTTGTCAATGCCCATTATAACAAAGCCTATTATATTTATAATAATAAAATATAGTACAACGATATAATATATAATCATTTTAACAATCTGTAATTACTATTTTTGATTCTCTTGCATTTTCATTGCGCGTACTTTGCAGGATAGGCCAAAGAGGTTAATAAAGCCTTCGGCATCATGGTGATCATATAAATCGCCAGTAGTGAAGGAGGCAATACTTTCATTGTATAGAGAATAAGGACTTGTCTCACCAGCCTTGATAATGTTGCCTTTGTAGAGTTTGAACTTTACTTCGCCTGTTACATATTCCTGTGTCTTTTCAATAAATGCCTGAATTGCCTCGCGTTTTGGTGTAAACCATTTTCCCTCATATACCGTATCAGCAAGCTTGTTTCCCATTTCTTTTTTCAAAGTATAGGTATCACGGTCGAGAATTAACTCTTCTAATTGCTGATGTGCTTCCATAAGGATGGTTCCACCCGGAGTTTCATAAACGCCACGAGATTTCATGCCAACAACGCGGTTTTCAACAATATCAACAATACCAATGCCATGTTTGCCGCCGAGCTGATTTAATTCCCTAATAATGTCAGAAACTTTCATTTCTTTTCCATTTACAGATTTTGGCACGCCCTTCTCAAAGGTTATAGTTACATACTCGCCTTCCTCGGGAGCCTTTTCTGGTGTGGTGCCAAGTACAAGAAGATGGTCATAGTTTGGTTCATTGGCAGGATTTTCCAGTTCAAGTCCCTCATGACTGATATGCCAGATATTTCTGTCACGGCTGTAGGAGCTGTCTGCGGAGAAGGGGAGATGAATACCATGTGCTTTGCAGTATTCAATTTCGGACTCGCGGGAATCCATTGTCCATTTGTCATTTCTCCACGCAGCAATAATTTTAATGTCGGGTGCCAATGCCTTGATGCCAAGCTCGAAGCGAATCTGGTCGTTTCCTTTGCCGGTAGCCCCATGACAGATAGCTGTCGCGCCTTCTTTTCTGGCAATTTCTACAAGTTTCTTTGCGATGAGTGGTCTTGCCATAGAAGTTCCTAAAAGGTATTTATTTTCGTAGATAGCGTTTGCCTGCACACAAGGAACGATATATTCATCGCAAAATTCGTCAATTACATTTTCAATGTAAAGCTTTTCGGCGCCACAAGATTTTGCGCGCTCCTCAAGTCCGTCAAGTTCTTCTTCTTGTCCACAGTCAACGCAGACACAAATGACTTCATAATCAAAATTTTCCTTTAACCAAGGGATAATTGCAGTGGTGTCAAGACCACCAGAATAGGCAAGTACAACTTTTTCTTTCATAAATATGTATCTCCTTTTTGAATATAAAATTTGCATAAAAAATAAAGCAAGATGCTCTATTGCTACTATACATCATTATATTGTATAAATCAAGTGTTAATTTATACAGTTTTTGGTTGACAAAAATGAATAAAAGTGTAAAATATAGAGAAATAAATGAATAATATACAAAATATATGAATAAAAATTCGAGGATACTGCCGCATTGCTTTGAGGGAGGAATAGTGTGAAATTAAGATTTCACACATCCTGATTTGTACGC
>BLMC01000071.1 GCA_011959805.1 Lachnospiraceae bacterium
AGTTGAACTTGCACAACTCATTTTTCAAAAATACCCTTTTGACCCTGGTATCATAACATTATATATTCTCTAAGAATCACTTTTTAACTTATGTAAGCCACTTAATCCATGAAATCGTTATCAAAATGCTTTTTTAATTTATTAAATAGACTATCTGGACCCTTTTTTTGGGGATTATATTCATTAAATTTTTTCAATACTCGTTCTGCAGCATCCTTTCCAGCTTCTCCTTTATACGGTTTTTCCCCCTTAAATCTGTCTGGTATATCATCCTTTTTTTTCTTTTTTGTTTTATTAGGTGGTCTTTTTACTTTATATTTTTCCTTTTCAGATGGTGCGTTTTTCTGCTTACTCTGCTCGATATATACACCATTCCCGCTCTGTTGTTCCTCGTCCTCCTGCATGAAATCTTCAAGCAAAAGAGTTTTAGGCAGTATATCAAATACCTCGTTTGACTTTATATTGCTATTAAACACTGTATCCAAAATCATAGCCGTGACACCTGTTGAAATTATCATTTCACTTGCAGTAAATCCACCACCAATTCCTCCTAATATTCCTCCAAAACTAGCACCCCCTCCTCCAGATGTCATTATAATAGTTCCTGCTGTTGTTGTAAACGCAATATCTCCTTCTAATATTACCCCTGCTGCCGCAGGTACAGCCGCTATAATCCCATATACAGCAGCACCTGCCATAAAACCAATACAGCCACCTGTTATCAATCCTCCCCAATATTCTCCCCAGCTTCTATTATAACCTGTTTCTGAATCATTGATTGCCGTTCCTATAGCGACTGCACCTACACCTATCGCTGCACCTCCTAATGCACAGGCTAATGGTGCCAGTGCTGCACCTCCTGTCACGACAACTGCTATCGCCACACCTGCAAGGACTGCTGCGATTGCTAATCCTGTGATTAACTGCCCTATTACATTATTCTTCACTGCTAGTTCAGTTGGCTCATCATCAATAACAGGATAACTTTCTTTATGTGTTGTCCTAATTCTAGTATAGCTCCCAAACATATTAAGTTCTCCGCCCTCTAGGCTGAGCATAGTCAATCCGCTGCTTGGATCTGCTAATGCATATCTTCCATTTACAATATTAGCCATACTTTTTTCACCTTTTCTTTTATCTCTCAGGATTTCTCAATAGATTCAATGAACCAGTTGTCTCAATCGTTACAGATTTTGCATCAATCTCAATTCCCATTACTGCTGAAATGTTCATAGTTGTTCCGCTTTCTAGCTTAATTCCTACCTCATCTTGTAAAGACATCTTATGACTTGACTTTTTTATATCGAATCCTATATCTTCAGATTCAAGATACAACCGTTTTCCTTCTGTTGTTGTTAACGCTCGTTTAGAAATATCTGTCATCTCATTACAGGTAGCACCATTGTATCGAATACAATTGACTGCCACTGCATTGCGCTCATCTTCATCAGGAAAGTACAAGGACACTGTTGTTCCATTTTCCGGCATACAGTACATAATACTTCCTGTATCTGGCACCCATTTGTAAGGATATGCTGATGTTGCACTTTGTGTCTTGTCTATCTCTAAATGTAATTTTACAGAATCTCCTTCTCTGGCTATTACAGTTCCATGAATAGATCTGCCAGAAAATAAAGGGTTATACATTTTCTTTACTGTTATAAGACAACTGTTCCCCAAAAGATATGTAAATCGAAACTCTCCCCTTTGTAGTTTAATTTGTTTTTCCAACACTTTCCATATATTTCCTGCATATCTTACATTGGCACCCATTCTATAATCTTCACCACATTCAATTGTATAGTATGTAAAGTTTCTCTGACTGTAACCTGATGCTAATCCTCCCAGATCATAAAATGTGCTGCTAATGCCATGCGTATATTCTTTCGTTTCAGGGTTGATAATATCTCCGCCACAGTCAGGTATTCCCATCCACATGTATACTCCATGACGACATACTTCAGGATAGATTACTGTCCCTACCATGCTTGCCATCCTCTTTGCAAACTCCCAGTTCGTTTCAGTATATTGTATCATGGGGCGCATTGGTTTTTCATTATCGTCAGTTGTACAGATACAATATGCATTTGGCGTAGATATTATAGCTTTCTTCACAATTTCTGTATAGGACAGTTCTGTATTCTGAAATGACATAGACTCTTTCTTCCTGTCAAGAGCTATGCTGCCAGATATCAACTGTATTTCCACTCTGTAAACCGCAGCTGCTTCCTGCTTCCACACAGCATTTTCTACAAGTCCGCAAAACAATATTCTTCCCTCTGTTAGACTTACTGTCACTTCCTGTTCTATTTCTGACGCTTGCCATCTTACAAGGTCTGTTATGTCTTTTGCAATTCCCTTAATTACTGCTGTAGCATGTGCATTCGATAAGATGTGTGCCTCAAAGTCTGTCAACATCGTAATTCCAAATGCTCCCGTTATGACCACATTATCATGTACTGTCATTTTTCCTCCATTCCCATCAGTCCTCATATTCCTGACCTGATGTCTTTGGCTCAATTATCCCCCCACATGCACATACTAAATAAGAATCCATTGTGACTGTCTTACCATATGGATTGTTCCATTTTCCTATAATATCTGGTGTGCATCTGCTTCCCTGAACATCATCCACCTGTTCTGTGCTCCCTTCTGGTACATAACCAGCCAGCCTTACAACCTCTGCGCCTTCTGGCGGTGTTTCACTACAGCAAACTCCAAAATAAGAGATATTTTCAGGTGTACAGTCATCATCTGTAATCTGTGGATGTTCATATGCATAAACCCCATGACTCTGTGGAAGGTTCAACCGCCTTGGATGGGTTCCCTGTCTGCAGCAAAGCATCGCTCCTCTCACCAAATATTCCCCTCGGCTTGTCTCATCTGCCATTTTTATCATCCTTTCACATCTGTTTCCTTTAATATAAATCCTTTTGTTCCGCGTCTCAACAAACTTTCCGCCACATCTAGCCGCACTATAATGTTTCGCTTTTCTGGTCCTTTTAGAATAAAAATTGCTTTGTCCCCTATCTTTCGTTCGTCAAGTTCCACATAGTTTATGTCGTAATTCCAGTTTGTATAAGTGCTTTTATCGGTCATACAATCCAGTTCTGCAAATTTGGGCACAAAATAATTTTGTGACTTCTTCTTCTCTCTGTCTAATAAAACAATCTCCTTAAATCGTATATTAGGTTCATAGAGCTGAAGACACTTTTTTACTTTTTCTGTTACCATTATCATTGGTTCTGTCATAAAATCAATATAAGTTGGACTATCGCCAGTATGAATCAAAAAAATCTCGCGGTCTGGAAATTTCTGTATAGATTTCATAGCATCTCCCGGTCCTAGCTTATAAAACCAATTAACAGGATTTGGGATATCTGTATATCCTTTATCCTGCTCTATTATAAAGTATCTCAATGCCCCTCCTTCTGCGCTGCCAAAGACCAAATTTGTATTCCTTTATCCATATACCCACCAAACACAATCTGCATGTCCTTAGCTTTCTTCATCTCCTGAAAAGATGCAAGACTTGTTATATCTCCTACCACACGCATCAAATATTGCTCTATGAACAAAATATAAATAGCGAAGTATCTTTCACGCACTTCCATTAACTGCGGATACCCGAAATGTAAAACCTGTTTCCTTGCTTCTTGCTCTATTGCTTCGATATCTTCCCGATAATACTTCATTATAAAATCTGGATTCCAAAGTACCATGGTTTCTATCTGATCCATATAAGACTGTTCCGAAAACGCATTAATCTGTATATCATATTGTTGTGTAAGTACCACCAATCTTAAATAAAAGAAATGTAAATATTGTATAGGTTGTTTCGCATTTTCTCGCTGCTGGTTAATACACTTTTTAAAAAGATTATCCACACAAGATAATAGCTCCCTTTTTATCATAATACTATCCAGTGCGATTGCCTGTTGAATTTTTTTAATATTCCTATCTAATCTAGGTACTATGAAGTCCTTCGCAAATTCATTGAGCTGTTCCTTGCTGTACATTTCTTTCCTCCGCTATTGTACATTGAATTTTGTTCCTTCTATTTTTAATTCATCTTTTAAGATAAGTTTACTGCTGCCTTGTACCAACTCGATATAATCTGTCGCTTGTATGTCTAACCCTGTATCACTTTTTACAATCAAGTTTCCCTCTGCATTAAGATTTACATTCTTATTGCATTTAATTTCTATTCCTTTTTCATCATCCATGCATATAGACATCCCATTATTGTTAGTCATCATAATTGATGTTGGTGTAAGTTCTATCTGTTTCCCTTGTTTATTAGAAATAGATTTTCTATCTGGATTGCTCCTAGGTGCATTTTCTTGTGCATCCCCGCTTGTGTTTCCGTAGTTTATAGCGCTTATCACATATCCCTCTTCCTCATGTTCACTTGGAAAGTACAGTCTTACTTTATCTCCTTTTTCTGGCATACAATACCATCCTGTGCCATCTGGGGAAGAATATACTGTAGAATACGGAAACCACTTTGCCCCCGATTCTTTTTGCCCTTTATCAACACTCACAGCCACTTTTACAGTATCATTTTGCGTCGCAATCACAGATGCATCAAGAGATGCTCCAATTATTTTATTATTATAATGATGTATTGTTTTGAATCCGCCTGCTCTCCGTAAAACATAAGTATGAATCAGTTCTTCCCCTTCCAAACTGCCTATAACTTCATACACATAAAATATTTGTTCAAGAAATTGAACCTTATCCCCTAATTCCAAATAGTCACGACTTTTTACTGTATAAAAAGTAAAATCATCTGGTAAGATTCCAGAAATCATATTTCTACTTTTATTTAGATATTCCTCCCGCATATTGCCAACAGAATATTCATTCACTTCAAAAAGTTTTTCAGGAGAATCTTCGCATAATCCAAATGAATATCGTATCCCCTCACCTGCATAATTCGGTATCAGTGGCTGATTAAAATGCGACGCAAGTCTTTTGGCAAACTCCCAGTCTGTTTCTTTATATTGCACAACAAACTTTTTAATTGGCTTTCCTTTTCCACAATTATGCATATATATTACATGTCCATTTTCTGAATTGATAATATTCAACAGATTTTCATAAAGAATCGCTTCATTTTGAAAAGTTCGAGTATATTCCATACAATCCATTTGTTTTGTGGCCCCTGTCAATACAATATTAGCACTCTTTACCTCACCTGAATTTTTTACTTCCATGTGTCCTATCATTCCTGAAAATATACTCTGTTGCTTTCCAGTTTCATCTACAATAAATAAAGTTGCATAACCACATTCTGCCTTCTTAAAAAGCTTCTTTTCGTATTTGGCATCAATAATACCTCTAATAACTGCCTTTCCATGCTCATTTACTTTCTTGTAAATATAGATATCTTGTATTGAAACAAACTCTGCAATGGACAATCCTATATATCGTTCTTTCATTGTCTGCCCTCCTTTATAGTATTCATGACTTGCATTGCTACTACCTTCCAGTTCTGTGACTCCTTTGCAGGACAGTTAAATATCCCTTGCATTAATTTACCATCTATTGGAGTAAAATACATCATATTATATAATTTTCCATCAATACCATTACTGATAAACTCAAACCATCCAATTGTATGATTTTCTATCTCTTCAAGTCCATCCTCTAAAAATTTCATATCTGGTCTTGCACTGCGAAGCACTCTCTTCAATGAATCTCGCATTATTTTCACTTGCCTGTTCACTATTGGCTGTTCCAAAAGACTAAAAGTAAAATTGATATCTGTTCTCTCATTTGTCTTTATTACTTGTGGTCGTTGCTCCATCGGGTATTTTAACTTTGCTTGCTCCACTGGCATATCTTTAAAAGATTTTGGAAGCATAATATACATTTTGCTATCAAACAATCCTATTTCCTCAAATATATATTGTTCTTCCTTTATTAAAATACCTTCTTCAATATTACCTTGGACCCCTTCTTTATATGTATTCATTGCCTTTATCATCTTCTCATCTGCATAACTCATCTTTACACCCCTTACATGCTCTAGCACACATACCAACCATTCCTTTGAAAGTGCTTTTCTTTCAAATCAAATATTATGATATCTCCTACTTCGTCCCATCAAAGAAATTTGTCATCCAACCTTCCGTCTCAAACAGAAAGAACCTGTCTGGACCCAACATAAGCTTTTCTCCATCACGCAGCACAGGCACCACCAGAAAGCCCCAGCGCTGTTCTTCTGCTAGAATAAAAGAACGCAATTCCCTGTTTACGATGGTATCTACATCATCTTGTGGAATGCGCCCTTGATATTTTGCCACGATTTCTTCTGCCTCCACGGGCTGAAATTCCTTTGGATTAAAAGTACAGTTATATTTATAACGCTCCTGCCCATCTGTATCTTTTAGATATAGTTGCAGTGTCAAATCCGCGATTGTTCTCGCAATATATCCTTGTGTCTGTTCTCTGTCAAGGCTGTGAATTAATGTGCGTTCCTCGCCAGTATGTGTAATGGCTGTCACAATGTATGGAAATGCTGCCTGTTCGCTTGTTATCGTAACATCTGCATATCCAAACCGTTTATCTCTAATATATTTAATTGCCCCATCCAGACACATTAGTTTTAGACTATAATCTTCCTCCTCAAATGTACTGCGTTTCGACGACTCAATCACTTTTCCTGGTATAAATTCCTTAAGTGCTTCCCGAAATAATCCAATTTTGCAAGACTGACCCGTAAGACGCATAATCGCATACTCATCCAGTCTTCCATCCTCATAGGGCGGCTCAATAAAGCGCTTGACAAGACGATAGACATCCCCCTCTAACAGACGGCTAATCTGACTAATATTTAGATAAACAGGCGGGATATCCTTAACAACCTGCAATATACCTTCTCTGCGAACAGAAAGTTTAAAACGGTCTGCCTGCACATATATTGTTCCTGCCTCTGTGACTGGCACGCTGCTAACCACCACGCGAAGCGCTTCCCGCTTACCATAAAACGCCTTCTTGACTTCTTCCGCCAGACCAAAAAGATAATAAAAATTATTTTTGATAGCAAAATACTCTGTATTACTTCTATGCTCATGATCCTTAAAACGTGTTGGAATAAACATCTCTGCTTTTTTGTACTCTGCATCCAGCACACCATATACACTCTCGGCCCCCTCATTATCTATCCGCCGAAAGATATCCATTCCCATATCTTCTATAATATTTTCTATACTTCTAAGGCTTTCTGAACTTCCTAGCACACGAACTGCCGCAATTTTTAAAAGTTCCATAATACGGTATGTCAGATTATTTCCACCAAAATCGGTATCACCATTTTCATATGCTGTTGCAATCCGAATCTTGTATGCAACTCTCTGGTCATTAATAGAAAAACGACTAGAGGACAAATCAGTTGTCCCACCACCGCAATCAATAATTAACGCTTTCAGTTCCTCATTATTTCTAAATCGTTTCTGGGCGATACGCTCTGAAATAGAGTTGTATAGAACTGCTACGCCTTCATCGAGCATTCCTTTTTCCATAATCTCATAGTTTGGCAGCAATTCTCGAAAAAGACGAAGAAATAACTGTTTTTGTTTTACAGGTGCTGTAAGGTGCAGACTTCTAAACCGACATTTAAACTTCTGTGTTGCACAAGAAATAACATGCTCTAAAAACACGCGAATAATATCTTTTCTCTTTACAAAACAACGATGCCCATCCTTGTCCACCAGTTCTTCTTCTCTGTCTGGATCACTAATCCACCGTTTTATATCATAAAATGCACAAAATCCCTCATCGATATAGCTTGCCCGAAACAAACGGTCCGCTTCATACCCAAATACATAGACCACATTATTATTCTTAATATCCAGCACTCCAACTACAGATGGCAATAGTGGTGTCTCGCATTTTTCATCATTAAGATATGTCACATAATTCGCTTCGTTTTCTTTAAGACATCCCTTCGCAGGGTCCCCCTCAAGCTGTTCCAAATAACTAGAATCTAAATAAATACCTGCTGTTGTGTTAGAAGTGCCAAAATCAATTGCAAGTGGCATATCCATTTCCAAAAGCTCTCGCACCTGAAAATCCATAACTGGAACTTCATAAAAATCCATATGTTCGGGACGCATTTCTTTATCTTCTTCATAAAAATGATACATCCAGTCCGACTGTATATGGTTCATACAATAAAGGCGATAATTTTTCACTGTGGAATCTTTGCATGTCATCTTCTCTGATTTTGTAAGATAGATTTGATCAGTTCTTCCCTTGTAGGTGCGCAGATTAAATATTGCACAAATCTGACTGCCACTTACAAGAAGCGCATTCGTGCCAATAATTTCTGGATGATAACCAATGGTAAGTCCATCCAAACAGGTCACTGCAATTCCTTGATAGACAACAATCTTTGCACAGCCACGCACAGAATGTGTCATAATATTGATTCTTGTTGTTCTAAGTAAATCCTCTAGTCGCTCTACCCCTTCTTTATTGTATTCTGTGATAAACAGATTGTCTTTTCTTCCCCGAAAACGCATAATTTGCCGAATGAGTTCATCTTTATCTAGCGGTGCCTGTATTCCATTGATAATTCGTTCCCGCCAGCAGATATCACGCAACTGAAACGTTGTCATAAGTTCCAATTCTGCTCTACTATAGGATTTTATCTCTTTTTTAATACTGTCTGGCTTTAATGTATAGGAATATTTGTCCATCGTAAATCTCCTGTCTAATATAATGCCACTTCATCTAATTTCATTGTGCCCTCTGCCCCTATAATGCCAAAATGGTACTGCCAAAACACTCTAAGTTCAAATCCAATTGGCAGAAACATATCCTGAACAAATTGAAGTCGGTGTTCTTCAATATCGCTTTTGGGACATCGAATATAAAGCAACAATTTTTTGGGTTCTTTTTTAATCTGATAAAGCATTGCTTCTGGATATAGAATTAAAATTCCTTTTCGGAAATTCTGCAGAGAAGATCCTATTTCCATTTGACTTAAGACCAGCGCTGCAAATCGTCCTTGTTTTTGACGGTCAATTATATTAAAATCATAGACTGTTTTTTTCCAGAAAGTCCCATCTTGAAGTTCTTCTAAAATTTTATGAATATAAATTTCCCTCTTGGTAATTCCACATCTTAAATCTGTATAAAGAATTGCATGTAATACTGCATCAATAAAATATTTCGAGAACTGAGTATACTCTTGTTCTTCTAATCCTAGACTTTCTGGTGCCAAAATTTCCTGAAAAATATCTGCAAAACGATATAAAAGGTTCAATTCTATTTCGTTGGAATGAACCTTTTTCTCATTGATACAAGGGAATGATTGCTCATAAAATGGACTGTATTCTTTTGCTTGCATAAATATTAAATCTTGCTCATCCCACCCTTGTTCAAATGCTCGCAACGCTATATCCCACATAAAATTCATGTCTCAATTCCCCTTCCTTATCCACATGCAAATTTTTGATTACTTGCATAAATTATTATTATATAATTTCACCTACACAATGGTAATCAGGAAAAATTCGTTGTACTTGTGTTACCAAAAAACTCATAATATCCTCGTTGAGATATTCAGAAGGATCTTTTACTGTAAATTGGACTACTAATATACGTCCTCCATCTCCTGTTCGCAACTCATCTGTCAAAAAAGCATCCATATTGTAATTGGCATCTTTGCATACCGTAGGAATCTCAGAACAAAGTCGAAACCCAGAAAAAGTCACATATTTTTCATAGTCAAACGCTTCTATTAGCCTTCCCATTTCCGCCTTGGTCTTAATACTTCTGCGAAACATTTCAGTGATACTTCCCGAAAAACTTTCTTTATATTGATTAGAAAGCATTGGATACTGGTATATTTCCTTACCTGTGGCCTGATGCACCTCATACAAATGCCATTCACAGGGCTTTTCAATTGGGCAGGTAATATACAAATCTCCATGAATGCGACGAATATTCGTAATCTCTGTTTCTGTATCCCGTACCAAGTATTCGCAGTCTGGTTTTAGGCGCTGTGCAAAAAACAGATGTTCATAGTTCATCTTATCTACGCAGGGATTCGGATATGTACTTGTTTTTTCTGTCAAAGGCCATAGATTCCAGAGTGGAATCATATCATATTTTACTTGATTCGTATATTCTTCAAAATCAATTTGTATTTTTTCAATCTGTTCGCCGTCTTTTATCTTCTCTGATGTGCATAGATAAACATCTGCAAGTTTAGACAAATAAGCAGTATTCACAGTAAACCACGGCTGGAAGTTTACTCCAAACACTGCATATAGCTCCTGTATCATCTGTACATAATCTGTATTTTGTTTTAATAGAAAAGATGCCCTATATTCTCTTTTTGTCGTCTTGATAATTCCGTTAAAAATTCTTCCTTCTTGGTGAAATAATCGACGAACCTGTGTCGCAGTTCCTTTCATATAAACTGTATACAATTTCAAATCTTGTTCTTCCGAAAGTGCACTATTGATATCCTCACAAGTTATCACTGTTTTTTTTGTATCCTCAGGACGCATAGGATACAAAAAATGATCTGTCTCATCATAATGCTGCTGATCTGTGATAGAAATATATATTGCATAGCTATTTTGCTCTGGATTGCACTCTGCCAAAATATTTTGTTCAAGTCTCTTATATGCCTGCTGATTGTAATCATATATTGCAGATAGAATATTCCCTGTTGTCTCCTTAAATAATTCACGGTCTTTTAAATTGGTAATTTCTAACATTCGTTTTCTGATATATTCCTTCATATCAAAATCTTGTCCATACGCCATTTGTCTCCTCCGTTATTTCTTTTATAGGCTTTTAAAGTCTATCCCTAATCCATAACATGTTTAAAATTTGGTATTGTATTTTCTATACTATCTAAATCACCAAATTCTATCATCTTAACTTCCTGTGGAATTTCTACTCTACTAATTTGTATTCCTTTATTACAATTTTTGCACCAGATAGGCAAGTATCCAATACGTGTTGAGACATCTCCAACATATCTATAATCAATACTTTTTTTACCACATTCAGGACAAATAAAATCTTTTGTACAATAATTATTCGCGGATAAATTTGCTAATAGCTTTAACCAATCATGAAACATTTTTCTAAAACATTTCTCTCTCCTTTATTTTATCATCGCCTACGTTAATTGTAATATTTTGACCATATTCTGTCACGAATTCCACTGTTTTATCGTGAATACATTTAATACTTTCAATCCATATTTCTTTTTCATTTCGTCCCCATTCTTTCCACTGTTCTGTTTGTATGTGATATTCATATTCTTTAAATGGTTCTCTTAAATAATATAGAATCACTCCACAACCACACATAACACAAAATGTCTCGTCTTCTGAAATAACTGCCATTTGGGGATCGCCATAAAAATCCCCAATTTGAATTTTTCTTTGAGATTCTTTTATTTGTAATATTACAGTTTCATATTCACTATATACAATATAATGTTTGCTCTCTGCCAATAAATTCATTTTTGTACACTCCTATATTATCACTCCCAATTTACACGATATCTTTCTTGCAACACCGAATCCATATTATTATCAACTAAAAAGAAGTATATCTCATCCAAAAATCGATCTCTGTCTTTTCTATTAATAACAAAGTGTTTGTCAAATCGATCCTCTCCCTCAATGCGAACATCTTCTATTGATGCTAAGCTTAAATCTTCTCCAAACTCCCACACCAACATTGGTATTGTTAAATTAAATCCCTTATAATTCATATATATTTCATCTTTTTTACTAATCTCATAAATCTTTATTTTTAAATCAATATCTCTGTTTATATATATAAGATAACTTTCTTTATTTAATATATCCCACATTGTAACAATTTCCTCTTAATAAGTATCAAAATATTCATCATATAATCCTGTACATGCATCCATTGCAGGATTTCCTTTATGATATGCTATTCGATCCTGCCTATACCCTTCTACTGCTATTGGATTTCCCAATTTTGATCAGCAAATTGCGCCAAACTGCCATCCTTTTTAGGGCGAAATCCATACACGGCATTAGGATCTTCAATAGCATCCTTTAAAACTTTAGGATTCTGTAATGGATCATGCTTGTATTTAAATACCGTTTTATTATTTTCTTGAGTTTGCATATCTATAATATCATCCAATTGTCCATCATCATAATCATGTAAATTATTTTCGTTCTCTATATATACTCCTTGATCTGAAGGAGTTTTACCATATGTTTCTGCTGCTTGAACATACCCTAATGCAAGCATATCCACACAAAATTCTATTGTTTCATACGCTTCAACATTATCATCAAATACCACATCTAATAATGGATTATATCCTGAACCACATGTATATGCATCATTTATAGAAAACGTTGTTTCTGCTGCGGCAATTACCCCAGCGCTTGCTTTTATTATTTCAGGAACTACTTTTGTGGTAAAACCTGTTTCTCCCAAAAACATAACAGCTTTTTGACCCACTCCTGCTGCCAATGCTGGCGCCGCTGCTATTACCCCATATACTGCAGCTCCTGCCGCAAATCCAATAAATACCCCTCCTGTCAAACCAGTTACAAATTCTATTGGATTTCTGTTATTTCCTGTCCTTAAATCACTTTCTACCATTCCTTCTGTAGCTACTAATGCTCCTAGAGAAGCTCCCAAAAAAGCACAAGCTGCTAATGCCGCCCCTCCTGTTAAGACAGTTGCTGATGCAACTATTGATATTGCAACCGCTGCAAGACATGCTGATACTGCTGTACCAATAAAACCATATACAAATGTACTTAAATAGTTTGGCTTTTTTTTCAATCTTTAACGCAACTGGCTCATCATGAATATCAGGATAACTTTCTCTTTGTGTTGTCTTAATTTGTGTATAGCTTCCAAACATATTAATTTCTCCGCCTTCCAAACTAAAAACAGTTACCCCGCTGTTTGGGTCTGCTAATGCATATCTACCATTAATAATATCTGCCATTTTCACATCCTCTTCTTTAGTTTTTAAGATTTTTTAATAAACCTTTCTTCACTATTCAAATATCATTCCTGGGCTTTGCTCCTCTGCCATCTCTGTGCTGTTATCTTGTGGCATGTCTTCTACTGTTGTGTCCTGTTCTGGCGTAGTTTCCTCCTCTGTGTCTTCCTCTGAAAGTTTTGTTTCTTGTTCCTCCGCCTTAATATCCATTCGCTCCATCTTTCGTGTAATTTCTTCCACTTTATCATCCATTTTCATAGAAGCATAAGCATCCTTTGCCAGAAGATAATATTTCTTGGCTGAGATATATTCTCCTGATTCTTCTGCTGTTTCTGCATCCTGTAAATAACTTTGTGCTTCTTCTTTAAGTAATTCCCTTTCAGCTAATTTGTCTTCTGTTATCTGCAACTTTTCTTCCACAGCCTGCTGTTGTGTCTGATCCTCCATTTCCTTAAAGAGCTGTTGTGCAGATAAATAATATATTTTTGCACTGTCATAGTCCCCTTGCGTAAATGCCACATCACCCTGTGTCATATAATTTGCACCAGACTCCTGCTGCGCCATCTGCTCTTTTCTGTCTGCTTCTTCTGCTTCTTTCTCTGCCTTCTGATCTTCATACAACTTTTCAAGTGCCTCAAGAGCAGATTTCCTTCCAGCATCAAAATAAATCTTTCCAGCGACAGACTTTGCTTCCAGATATTTTTCCTCCGCCTTATCATACTGAAGATTTTGCGCCAAGATATCACCCAAATTAATTAAGTCATACACTGTTATGTAATCTGCTGTCAGTGCCAGTCTTTCATTGATATAATCAAGTCCTATACTGTCTACATAGATAGAACGTGTAGCAGCTTCTCTGTATGTTCTTTGTGCTTCTACAAATCGCTGCCCATCCATATGTTCCTGCGCTGCCAATACAGATTCTATTAATTTCCTATAATTTTCTAAGTTTTTTTGCATAGTACGATCTCTAAGAGATTCCGCAAGCTGAATAGCATCTTCACAGCATTCCTGTGCTCTTGTATAGTTATCTATCTGAATATATTCAATCGTGTTTAGATACCCTTGTTCCATCTGTTCTCTTTTTCTGACACGTTTGTTGTGTATCATCATTATTATGATAACAACAATAATCACTATAAGCAACACAATTACAACAGCCATAATGATTTTACGAATCCTACGCTTTTTGTTGGGATCCGCAAATACTTTGTTCACAAATAATGTAGCAAATGTATATTTTCCTAAATCCTGCGGCTGCCTAGATAAAAGCATTTCTTCTACATTGTCAACCAACTCTTGTGGCTCATTGGTTGCATCAGCATAGACATCATTAAGTTCTCCATCATCTATATTTTCCCAGATTCCGCGCGTATACATCGCAATTGCGTCTGTGGCTGCCAATTTTATTTTTTTGGAGATATATGGATGAAACTCTTTTTCTTGCCCCAAATAACTATATAAATTATTTCTTTCTTCATGAATGGCAATCTTATCAGGTTCTACTTGATCTTCTTTTACCATATCCAAAGTAAGAGACTGATCTGTTGACTGATACTTCAAAAAACCGTTGCGATATAACCGCAAACGAACATTTCCCGCCTGTCCATACCGGAATTTCATATAGTCTGTTATCACGATCATAACAGAAGCTTTTAATTTTTTTTTGGTTCTTGTCTCTTTGATTAAGGCGTTGTTTGCAGCTTTTAGACAAACTTTCATTGTGCGCTTTTTCATAGAAGGCGCTTCCGAAAAAGCATTTATTGCCGCTGCCACTGCAAGTCTAGCGCTCAGCGCATCCAACTGGTCATCAATCCCATCTGCAACGACATAGCAGGCATAGTCATCTAATTCTACAAATCCAAAATAATCTGTATTTTTCAGGTCACAATCTGCTTCCGAAGTAAAAGCTGTCCTAAATTCTGAATTCTGCTTTCTCATATGCTTTAACCTCGTTTCCCATTTCCAGCAGGACAATGCTGGCATTATCTTTATCTTCCTTAGGATTCTTATTTACAAGCTCTATAATCTCATAAGCCTTTTGCTGACAATCTACCGTTTCGGCTAACACAGCTTCTATTTCTCTTGTTCCTAGTAAATCATAGACCCCATCGCTCATCAGAACAACAATATCATTCTGCTTCATTCTAACTGGCGCATCAAATAATTCTATATCTTTAAAACCATCTTGTCCTAGATAATTATATAATCTATTATTCTCTAAAAGCTGCAATGCATCTTCTCTTGAAATGATCCCTTCATGAAACCGTTGCTCTGCCAACACAGCAATCGTATGTCCTGTAGAAACTGGCACAAGACTTCCCTCTCGATAGACACATATTTTTACATTCCCCACAACAGCATAATAAAGAAATCCAGCTCGGATCATCACACACCCCAAGCTGGCAGCACCCCGACTGTCATCTCCCAATGCCTTTAGGATTTCTTTATTGGCACAATGAAATGCTTTTCTGAAAAAATACTGTGGGTTATTGAACGCATTATAATCCTCAAAAATTTCTGTGCAGGTATCTACAGCAATCCGACTGGCAATACGCCCTCCATAAGCTTTTCCTGCACCATCTGCCAACACAGCCATTAGACCGGCTTTCGTTTCCACTACACCAGTCTGATCTTCTTGTACTTCACGTCCTCCAATTGTCATACTTCTGCCTATGTTAAGCGCTCTTTTTTTCTTTGGAGAATATCGAATATATAATATTATTGTATCCAATATTAAGACACATGCAGCCAGCAGCCATGCCACCATCAACCAGTTATCCATTTTATATCTCCCACATAAAGTTATTTCCACAAAATGGTATAAACACAAATACAGATTTTCCTAGTTCAATCTTATCATAAGGATTTAAAGTCATCGGTACATATACCGCATTCTCATTCAAATAAACTAAACCATTGGAATCCCCTGGCAGCAGCACTGTCTCTTTCTTCTTTGGATCAAACACAATTACAGCATGATTACGGCGTGAAATCTCATTATCACCAAGAATTTGAATATCCATATCATCTGCTCTACCGACAAAATTTTTACCAGATACAATCTTGTAATCTTTTCCTTGTCTTGGACCAGATACGCATACAATCCAACCACAGATTGGCTTAATATCCTCTTTAAATAGCGCCTCCTCAACATCAACTTCCGACTTTTCGGTTTCTTTCTTTTCGGCTGTTTCTGTTTCTATATTACAATAAGGACATACTGTTCCATATCTTTTTTTACTGAACATATGCCCGTTTTGACAGCGGATTAAATTTGACTCTCCCATAGTTTCCTCCTAGTACATATAAAATTTTGCAATATCACTGAATCTGAAGCCTTGCCAACCCAATAAATATAATATCTCCCTGTTCAAGTCTACAAGGCTTTCCATATGCAATCTTGTATTTTCTCCCATCACTTTTCTGCACACTAATTCCGTTCTTTGAGGAAATATCTTCTACATACCATGCATCTTTTGCATAATTAAGCACCGCATGTTCCACATCAATCATGCTGGCATATTCTGTGTGATCAAGGTTGACTGTTACTTGATTTTCTCCGACATCACGTCCAATCACAATTCCATTCTTACCATAAATATACCAAGACGCAATCTTTTCTTGTTCCTCATTGAGTAACACTAACTCTGTGGGTGTTTTCATTGGCATAAAATATTTTCTATCCTCTTTTTGTCTTGGTGATAACGAGAATATGATATGTAACATTGCTGCGAACATTGCACACCCTGCCCAAAACCATCCAGCTCGCAATCCCATGCGCCAAAGAACAATTCCTGTAATGACCACACAAATTAGGGCTGCCACATAGCTTATCTTCTTTTCCATGACAATCCTTTACCTCTTCATATTTCCCATAAAAGCTTCAAAAATGTTTGTAGTATCTAATGGATTCCCCGTTCTTAGATTGGGATTTAATTTCTCCTCATTCACAACTTCTTTTGTCTTTGGATCAAATCCAAAAAATCGTTCAAAGTTTCGAGATATATTCTGAAAATCAACAGTTCCTGTTTCTTCTGTCTGAGTCTTATTTTGACGTTTTGCCTTTGTTTGGTAGTCTGTTGTCTGTTTCAGACCATCAAGTTCTTCATCAAACTTCTTGCGCTTCTTTGCGTCTGACAGTATGGTATATGCTTCTGTTATTTCTTTAAAATATGCCTCACACTTCTTATCACCAGGATGCGCATCTGGGTGATACTTTTTTGCTAATTTTCGATATGCTGCCTTAATTTCCTTATCCGATGCCTGCCTGGAAATCTGCAAAACTTTGTACCAATCTGTCATTTTTTCACCACCCTTCTATTTATGCCTATCCAAAATACTTTCGAGAGAAAATGT
>BLMC01000072.1 GCA_011959805.1 Lachnospiraceae bacterium
TGTGAAAAGGAATATGGGGAATGTGGCAGCAGCCCTTGTGCAAATGAACATTGCAATAGATTATTTCTGTGCTGGTGTGCAAAAGAGCATGTTAGTTAAAACTCGAATAATCGAGGAAATAAAAAATTGATTTAGACAGTTTAAAGAAGTGGAACTGATATCTGATGTATGCCATTATGATATGGTTTTACTTATTGATTTATTTGGTAGCGCGTTTGATTTGCCATCTAATATATGTGCAAACTGCTATGACATCAATCAGGGTATAGCAAGATATTATAATGTTGGTTTGCAGACAGCATTTGATAAATCAAGGGAGAAAATTTTATGGGATCAGCGAAAAGAGAATGCAGTATAGGGGGACAAGCATAATGCACTATATGATGCGAAGGTCATTAGAGAATTGTATCAGATTTCAAATAAAGTAAATTTTGATGAAAAGTATGCAATTAGGCAATAATTTTTAAAAATAGTACAATATGCATAAATGGGGAAAGCAAATCATATGTCAACTTCAATTAAAGAAAAACAAATTAGAAATGAGGTATCAGAGTGACAAAGAAAGAACTTGAGCAATTGATTGATTTGAAAAATGAGATTAAAGAACTTGAACAAAGTATACTGAAGATACAACAGATGTATATAGGAGATGCGCCTGTCGCTGTTGATGCTTCAAAAAAGAATTTTCCGTATATTCAAGGAAAAACAATCGTTCATGGATACGATCCAGTGCTTGCAAAAAAGCGTTCTGAACATTTGTGTGAAAAGAAGATATTGCTTGAAGACAGAAGAAAGAAAGCAGTGAATGAGGAAAAAAGATTGATTCAATACATAAACGACATTCCAGAAAGCAGAATCAGGCGCATTATGCAATTTCGGTATATTGATGGTTTCACATGGGAGAAAATAGGTGAAGCAATGCACTGTGATCGAACAACAGTTGAAAAGTCGATAACCAGATATCTCAAAAAAAATTTGTAATTTGGAATAAGTTTCCCACATTTCCCATTTTAAATGTGGTAATATGGTATTAAGTCAAAGTGACAAGAAAAAGACGTTCCTGTAAGAGGCATTATGGCAGCAGTCATAGTGCTTCTTTTTTGTGCGCAGATCCATACAGAGGAAATATGCCACTAAGGCGGCGCACGAGTCACGCGGTGAGTAGGGAAGATGAGTTTTCCCTACTCGATTAATTAGGAAAAATGTCTTCTTCAGGATAGAGTTGTTTTTGAACTTTCAAGAATTGCATTTGTAAAGATGACTGATATCGTAAATTCGCAGGAGGTAATTAACCCAGAAGCGACAGAAGATGACCTCGCTTGTATTGAATCAATAAAGTATAAAGAGTCTCATAGTGATTCTGGAACAAGTATCGAACGAGAGGTAAAGGTTTCTTCTAACTAAAGGCATTGGAACTGCTGGGAAAACATTTGGGGATGTGGAATGAAAAATTAGATGTAAATGTAAATATCCAGTTGTGATTTCGGGAGATGATGCACTTGAAGATTAGCAGTCCATATATTTTTGATTATCAGAAGCATTTATATTTGTTTGAACAATATACTTCTATTATTGAGAAAGTAGAGGTGTATGACTTAAAAGGGGTTCACAAATTTATATTAGATGGTGAAACATTAGTACCTGATGTAAGTATGGGAAATGGACTTTTTGATATTCCCTATGTTTCTGTAACAGACAGTGAAGGAACACTGACTGGCATAAATTGGGAGAAGATACCACTCATTCCATTAAAATATAATGAACAGGAAATTCCACTAATTAAGAAGGTCAAAATACTACAAGATGGAATTAATATCATGCTTTCCGATTTTGAAAACAATATGCAGGAGGATGCAAGAAATACAATTCTTGTGCTGAAAAACTATGATGGTCAGGATTTAGGAGAGTTTTCTGACATACTGAACTTTTATGACTTCTTGGAGTTATACCCCAAGAAGGGCACATACTGGGATTGAAAGCATCGTCATTCAGGCGGTATTTTTTAGAAAGGAAAATAAAAATGCATAGTAGGATTGTGAAAGAGGTAATTGCCACACTATACCAACAGCGAAGTATTTATACTGTTTGACAGATGCGGACATAAGCTTGCTATAAGAAATACTAATTTACAAAAAACACTTTAGAAAGTTATCTTTCGGAGGTGCTTTTTTTATGCCTTTTTCTGGCAGGCGTAAAAGAACGGAAGAAAGGAGAAGAAATGAAGAAAGAAGAATTTGTTGCCCTTGGTATCAGCGAGGAATTAGCAGTCAAAGCGGAAAAAGCTTCGCAGGAAGAATTAAAGGGCTATGTGGAGAAGTCAAAACATGATGAGATTGTGGGGGAAAACAAAACCTTGAAACAGTCCATTTCCGACCGTGACAAGCAGCTCGATACGCTAAAAGCTGCAAGCGGCGACAACGAAGAACTGAAAAAGCAGATTGAGACCATGAAACAACAGAATGCTGAGTAGGAAAAGATGCACAAGGCAGAATTGACGCAGCTTCGCTTTGATAACGCTATTGATACAGCTTTGACTGCTGCTGGGGCAAAGAATGGGAAAGCGGTGAAAGCTTTGATTGATGTTTCTAAAGTAAAATTAGGCGAAGATGGCAAACTATCCGGCTGGGATGAGCAGTTGGCAGTAGTGCAGAAATCAGATGCCTACTTGTTTACAGAGAAACAGAAAACAAATAATTTTAGAGGATTTCAGCCAGGGGCATATGGCAATATAAAACCAGATGCCAAGGTTGATATGTCTAAAATGACCTATGAGGAGCTAGCAGCTTACATTGAAAATAACCCCGATGCCCAATAGGATTTGAAGATGTTGGGGCTAAAATGCCTTATGAGATGGTCCGTGAGGCAAAAACAAGAGGAGGACAGGACACGCTTATATCGAGAAAGCGTCATGCAGTAAATGTTGCAGGTAATATAACGGTAGGTGAATTTCTGATGGCAAAAAAAACTTTTTCGCCAGGCGATATTGCGGGATTGAATCTGGACTTTGCAGTGAAACAGATACAGGCAGGTGATACAAATATAGTATTTGTAACTGGAGAGGCAAGCATGACACTAGAGCAGAGGCTTAACAATTTAATTATCCATTTGTTGACACATGGGCGAGATGAATTTTCCAATTACACAAAACTGAGGTGGTAAGGTGATAAGTGATGCAATCAAACAAGCGCGAGAAATGGCTAGGACAGCACTAGAGGAGACATATGAAGGGCGATGCACTATCATTGAATATTATGGCGTAATAGAGGAAAAAACAAAGCTGTCACGCGAGAAGGAAGTTATTGTATTAGAGGACAAACCTTGTAAACTTTCCTTTGAAAAGATAGATGCTGCTGCACAGACCGAGACAGCAGCGTCAGTTTCACAAAGTATTAAATTGTTTATTGCACCAGAAATTAGAGTGAGCAGCGGTTCAAAAATTATTGTCACACAGAATGGGCTAACAGAGGAGTATTCTGCAAGTGGAAAGCCAGGAATGTATTTTACACATCAAGAAATCTTGTTAAAACTGTTAAGGGGGTGGACCTGATGGGGAGAATAAAAAATTTTACTGCTTCTGATTTGAAAAGACTTCAAAATCAATTAAATAAAATTCAAACGGGAAATGCGGGGGCTTTTGCAGAGTCGTGTGCAAAAGAACTTGCTGCATGGCTGCTTGCTAAAGTTATAAAGCGTACACCAGTAGGGGATTACTCAGGAAATTCTTATACTTGTGAATCAAAACAACAACATAAAGGACATAAAGAAAATGGCAAGAAGGGTGGTACCTTAAGAAGGGGCTGGACCATTGAGGAAATCAAGAAAGAAGGTAGCGTTTATAAAGTAGATGCTATCAATAATACAGAATATGTGTCCTATGTGGATATAGAACAGCCAATCATAAGGAGTGGGTTCAAGGGCGTTTTATGCTTACTATATCGGAACAGGAACTTCAAGAAATTGCACCAAGAGTATTGGAAAATGAAATTAAGAAGTATTTGGTGGAGTGCATGAAATGATAAATTCAATAATTAGTTCTATCAGCATTGCATTGAATGCTGAATTTGGTGATCGTTATAAAAATTATAAGGAAAAAAAGCAGGATTTAGAAGAACCCTGTTTTTTTATTCAGTGTTTGAATTCAACACAAAGATTATTTTTGAACAAACGATATTTTAAGAAAAATCAGTTTTGTATTCAGTATTTTCCAGAGACAAGCAATAAAAACGAAGAATGTCTTGCAGTGGCAGAGCGTCTTTTAGAGTGTCTTGAATGCTTAACAGTAAACAGTGACTTGGTGATGGGTACAAAAATGTATTATGAAGTGGTAGATAATATTTTGCATTTTTTTGTTAACTACGATATGTTTGTCTACAAGATTGCTGAAACCATACCAACTATGCAAAAGGTTTCAACAAAAACTTCTGTGAAAGGACAGGTGATAAAATGACAAAAAAGAAAAAAGCTGTGGAAACAGTTTCAGAGACGACAAGGGCAGCAGAAAACAGGTTTTCAAAAGAACAGTTGCTTATGTCTGAACGTTTTAGGGATAGAAGGGATATTGCGGATGCCCTTCTTGATGATGGAGTGCTGTATACAGTGAGAGATGTAGAACAAAAGGTTGAAAATTATATGAAAGGTAAGGTGAAGTAGATGGCTTTAGGAGGAGGTACATTTTTAGTACAGAACAAGGAGCTGCCAGGAACATATATCAATTTTGTTTCGGCTGCGTCTGCAAGTGCAACACTTTCGGATAGGGGGATTGCAACAATGCCTCTTGAGATGGACTGGGGCATATCAGGGGAAATATTTGAAGTGACAAATGAAGATTTTCAGAAAAACAGCAGAGATATTTTTGGATACGAATATACCAGCGATAAATTGAAAGGACTCAGAGATTTGTTTTTAAATACAAGAGTTTTTTATGGGTATCGTCTGAATGGAAATGGAAAAAAAGCAGCGAATGCACTTGCGGAAGCGTTGCATTCAGGGATTCGTGGAAATGACTTGAAAGTTGTAATTGAGATAAATGCAGACAATGATGCCCTGTTTGATGTGAAGACGATACTGGGGACAGCAGTAGTTGATGAGCAGACTGTCTCAAAGGCAGAGGAACTTGTCTGTAACAAGTTTGTGAAGTGGAAGTCTGATATTGTATTGGAAGCGTCAGCAGGGATTCCTTTATCAGGTGGCGAGAACGGAGAAGTAAGTGGAGCAGATCATCAAATGTATTTAGACAAGGTTGAGGCATATACATTTAATGTGATGGGAGTTGCGGTGACAGATGATATCACAAAATCATTGTATACAGCATTTAATAAGCGTCTGCGTGATGAGATGGGAGTAAAATTCCAGCTTGTTCTTTATGATTATGCAAAAGCTGATTATTTAGGTGTTATTAGTGTGAACAATAAAGTTTTAGATGATGGCTGGAGCGAAGCAGCGCTTGTGCATTGGGTGACAGGTGCCACGGCTGGGTGTGCAGTTAACAAGAGTAACCAGAATAAGAAGTATGATGGCAATTTTGTTGTAGAAACTCCATATACGCAGAGTCAATTAAAAGAGGCTATTAAGGCAGGAAAGTTTACATTTCATATGGTAGGGGCAGATATCAGAGTTTTGGAGGATATCAATACTATGGTTACAACTTCTGATACACAGGGAGATATTTTTAAGGACAATCAGACAATTAGAGTGATTGACCAGATTGGCAATGATATTGCAGTACTTTTCAATACAAAATATCTTGGCGTTGTCCCGAATGATGCTGCGGGGCGGATTTCTCTTTGGTCTGATATTGTCAAACACCATGAACAACTTCAGGAAATTAGAGCAATTGAAAATTTCTCTGATGCAGATGTGACAGTGGAGCAAGGCAGTACAAAGAAGTCCGTTGTTGTCACGGATTTAGTAACTGTTGTAAATGCTATGAGTAAGCTATATATGAATGTCACAATAATGTAAGAAAGGAGTGAAATAAAATGAATGGTAATGTGGTAATGAAAGCCAAAGATACCGTGTTTGCAAGTCTAGCAGAGTGTTTTGTAACAATTGGAACACGCCGTTATAATTTTATGCAGGCAATCAATCTTGAAGCAAAGTTTGAAAAGAATAAGACAGAGGTTCCAATCCTTGGCAAGACAGGAAAGGGAAATAAGGCAACTGGATGGAAGGGTACAGGAAGCGCTACATTTCATTATAATACGTCTATATTTCGACAGATGATGCTTCAGTACAAGGAAACGGGGGAAGATATCTATTTTGAGATTCAGATTTCCAATGAAGATAAGACCTCAGCAGTAGGACGCCAGACTATGATTTTAATGGATTGTAATATTGATGGTGGAATTCTTGCAAAGTTTGATGCAGATGGGGAATATTTGGAGGAAGATATGGATTTCACTTTTGAGGATTTCAAGATGCCTGAAACATTTAAAGACTTGGAAGGTTTTTTGACGAACTAAGGAGCGTGGCGAGTAGGGAAAGTTTTCCCTACTCGATTTATCAATAAAGTAGAAGGAGAGTACAAAAATGTCCAGATTTAGCAAATTTATGAGAGAAAACAAAGCTGAAAAAAAGAATGGGTTTTATGCACCAACAAAATCTCTTTGTGATGAGAACGGAAAACCGCTTGAATGGGAGTTTCGACATATTACATCAAAAGACAATGAAGGATTAAGAGATGAATGTACGGTTGAAGTGCCCATTACAGGAAAGCCGAATGTGTTTCGACCAAAGGTTCTTTCTAGTAAGTATATCAAGAAAATGATTACTGCGTCGGTAGTTCTGCCTGACTTATATGATGCAGAATTGCAGGATTCTTATGGGGTAAGTACACCAGAAGATTTGCTATTTGCAATGGTAGATGATCCAGGTGAATATAACGAATTAGCGGCTTTTGTGCAAAAGTTTCAAGGATTTGATACAACATTTGATGACAAAGTAGAACAAGCAAAAAACTAATAGAAGAAGGGGATGGGGAAGCGAACTTTGCTTACTATGCCCTTCTAAAATTACATATTTTACCTTCTGTTTTTCTAGCGATGGAAGAAAGAGAAAAAGCCTTTGTGATAGCTTCCATTAAGTTAAAATTGGAAGATGACAAGAAAAAAGAGAAGGAAATGAAGCGCCAAACAAGTAAGGGGAAGAAAGGCAGGCGGTGATATGGGAAGCATAAGGTCTTCAATTGAATTACAAGATAATTTCACCAATGTTTTAATGAATGTTGTCAGTGCAGTCAGAATGTCTGTCTCTACAATGGAACAGATGCAGTCAGCGATGAATGGGTCTATTGATACGTCTGCAATTCAGGGGATACGAGATCAAATAAATCAGGCGACAATAGCGACACAACAGTTGGTTGCTGCAATGCGGAATATGTCAGCGCCTCAAATACAACAAACTTCTACTCCAAATTGGGTAAACCAGAGTACAATACAAGTTTCAACCAATACAGGAATACAGCGCTTAACAGATGAAATGAGCTCTTTAAATCAAATGTCGGGAGAAGTTTTTCGCGGTCAACAACAAATTGACAATCAGGCATTAAATATGAATATATTACCACGAAATGCTTCGTGGGATATTAATGATATCAGCCAGAGGGTTACAGCGTTATCTCAGCACTTGCAAAATCTGCAAGGATATGATGTGAACCTTTTAGGGAATGATGGAGCAGAACAGATAAGCAGGCAATATGAAACCATTAGAACGAATATGAACGGTATAATTAACTTGCAGGCGCAGTTAGATCGGGCGATACAAGAGGGAGATGTATCTGGCTTGAATCAGGGATACAATCAGTTGAATCAAATGATTGTACAGGTAGAACAGCAGGCAAGAAATACCCAACAAGTATTAAATAGTCTTACAAATATAGGGTGGCATTCTCCTGGTGTAGAGGTATTTACAGGAAATGGAACAGCGCGATTCCAACAGGAAGTTCAGAGTGCAAACAATATGTTAAACACTTTGAATAACACACAGGTATCAATTGCGACAAGAGCAGCACAAGTCAATATTTTTCCGCCGAATATGATGGCAGATATAAATAACATGCAGAACCGTTTACAAGCGATACAGACAAGGATTCAGGCAATAGAAAGCAATCCTGTGAATATGGGAACAGATACAGCAAATGCGGAATTAGAACAGTTGCGTTCACAGCTTTATCAGGCAGTACAAGAACAGGAATCAATGAATCGTGCTGTTCAAAATATGGATATCCAAGCAGCAAATCAATCTTATTTGAGATTACAACAGGTCATAGGTGGTACAGAAAGACATATTCGAGACAATGTGGATGAACAGGGGAGATTTAATAATGCAGTTCAGGAAGGAACAGACAGTGCTGCAGGATTGAAAAGCATAATTGCAAATGTTGTTGATGGTTTTGATGGAATGGCAGTTCTTGATAAGGCAAAAAGTTGGATTGAGGATTGTACAGCAGCATTTAACACACAATTAAGTACAAATACACAACTAATTACTGCTTTAACAAATATATTAGACAAAGATTATGTGGCACAATTTGAAGTGGATGCTGGTGCTGATACAACAGTAGCAGTTAATGAAATTAATGATATTCAAAATAGAATTGATGAAATTGCTGTTCCTGTAACAGCAGAGGAGAAAGCACTAACTACTGCGTATAATGAGATTACAGCAAAGGCGAGCGAGATTCAGGGACGTGGAATTTATAGTGATGAGGTTATGATTGCTGGTGCTACTGAATTTACTACGTATTTTTCGGATATAGATGCAATAACAATGATGATGGATACATTGTCAAATTATGCAGTTGGAATGTCTGGAGGGGGTGCGTTGGATTCTTCTGCCATGATAGGGTATGCTACAGAGCTAGGTGAGATCATGTCTGGCTCATATGAGGCTATAACCAATAAAGGATTTGAATTTACAGATGCACAGAAAGCTATTTTTGAGGGGGATGCATCGAGGCAGCAGATAGTTTCTACCTTGGGGGAAGAATATCTCGAAATGTCATCTGACATGCAGGCGGCGGCAGTGATTTCACAAGTGATTGGTGAGAAATGGGGTGGATTGTATGAGGTAATAAGTAATACTCCTGAGGGAAAAATTATTCAGATGAATAATAATTGGAGAAATATGAAGGAGGTTGTAGGTGGACAATTATATCCTTATGTACTTTTGTTTGTGGATGCAATTACTGAGAATTGGGGAACAATTCAGGTAGTAATCGACGCGATCACACTTGGATTACAATATATGCTTGGATTTTTCTCATGGTTAGTGGAAGGTGCAATTGGTTTTGCACAAGTGATAATCGATAACTGGAGCTGGATTAGTCCTATTATTTATGGGATTATTGGGGCTTTGGCGCTATATTGTGGTTACCTTGCAATTACAAAGGGATTGGTACTTGCTTCGGCAGCAGCGGAAGGCGTTATGGCAGTATGGAAAGGTATTCATGCGGCTGCTATTTTTATTACAACATCAGCAACATGGGCACAAGTAACAGCGCAAAATGGACTTAATGCAGCTATGTATGCATGTCCTATTGTATGGATTATTGTTTTAATCATTGCTTTGGTTGCAATCATTTTTGCAGTATGCAGTGCAATTGCAAAGATGACAGGGATTGCAAATTCAGGGTTTGGTGTTATCGCGGGCGGAATAAATGTGGTGATTCAGTTTTTTAAAAATTTGGGATTGATCGTAGTGAACATTGCGTTGGGGATTGGTAATGCAATAGGAGCTTTAGCAAGTAACATGATGACCGCTTTCCACAATGCAATATGTTCAGTCCAATCATGGTTTTACGACCTTCTTTTTACCGGATTGTCAGTTATCGAAGGAATTTGTAAAGCCTTAAATAAGCTGCCTTTTGTTGAATTTGATTATTCTGGTGTCACGTCTGCAGCGGATAATTATGCAGCCAAAGCAGCAGAAGCAGCAAGGAACAAAGAGGACTATAAAAGTATTAGTGATGCATTCAACAATGGATTCAACACATTCGATACATTTCAGGAGGGATGGGTTTCAGATGCGTTTAATGCAGGTGCTTCATGGGGCGATGGCATAGCGGAAAAAATAGCGAACTTTGACCCTTCTTTGTTGTTTGGTACTACTGACATTCCTTCTGCAGATGATTACGCAGGTGCATTGACAGCAGGAGAAATCGGAAGCGGCGTTGATGATATTTCTGGAAATACAGGCGCTATGGCTGATGCTATGGATATAACTAAGGAAGAATTGAAATACCTTCGAGACATAGCAGAACAGGAAATAATAAACCGTTTCACTACCGCTGAAATTAATATTGAACAGACAAATCACAATACAATTGGCGGCAAAATGGATTTGGATGGCATTGTTTCTGGGCTGACAGATGTTATGTATGAAGCTGTTGATATTTCTGCGGAAGGAGTGCATATATAATGGCAAAAAGCGGATATGATTTTTATTTGGATAAATGCCTGTTGCCAATAGCTCCATCAAAACTTGCTATTAAGATTAACAATACAAATAAAACGATTACTATGATAGATGATGGAGAGATAAATATTTTGAAAAAAGCAGGTTTAACAGATATTGAATTTGAATGCTGTATACCACAAGTACAATATCCGTTTGCTGTGTATAAATCAGGATTTAGGCAGGCAGATTTTTTCCTTAGCTATTTCGAGTTTCTTAAAATAAGAAACAGACCATTTCAATTTATTGTATGTAGAAGAAAACCTACAGGGAGTAGGCTATTTGACACAAATATAAGGGTATCTATGGAAGACTATACAATTACAGAAGATGCAAAAAACGGATTGGATATTATGGTTAAAATAAATCTGAAACAATGGAAGGATTATGGCACCAAAACAATAAAAATTAACTCTGAGGCAGAGAACTCGCAGGCAAGTATAGAGCAGCAGCGAGAATCGGATGCTTTGACTACAACGCAAACTTATACTGTGGTAAAGGGAGATTGTCTTTGGAATATTGCAAAAAAATTCTATGGCAGTGGAAGCAAATATACAGTGATCTATAATGCAAATAAAGTCGTGATAGGGGGGAATCCAAATTTAATTTATCCAGGGCAAGTATTAACAATTCCAGCAGTTTAGGAAATGGAGGTCAAATGAGTGTTGAATTATTGATTGGAAATGAACTTAGAACAAAATTATATATTCCAGTAATAGAAGAAGGGGTTGAATGGACTACAGAACGGAAGAATACTCCAGGCAAGTTGACTTTTAAAGTCTTAAAAGATGATATTCTTGATTTTTCAGAAGGAAGTGAAGTCAGAATGTGGAATAACGGTGATACTATCTTTTCCGGTTTTGTGTTCAAGCAACAGAGGGATAGAGAACAGTTAATCACTGTTACAGCCTATGATCAGTTGCGCTATCTGAAAAACAAGGACACTATTGTTTATGAAAATAAGACAGCAGACCAGTTTCTGTGCATGGTGGCAGCAGATTACGCACTAAATGTTGGGGTATTGGAAAATACGAAGTATGTTATTGAATCGAGAGTTGAAGAAAATACTTCTCTTTTTGAGATGGTGGAAAATGCACTTGATTTGACCTTGACAAACACTGGAGAAATGTTTGTTCTTTATGATGATTTTGGCCAACTAATGTTAAGACCATTATCTTCTATGAGAGTTGGAACTCAAGGGGCTTACTTGATGGTAGATGAAGAAACAGGTGAAAATTTTGAATACATATCTAGTATTGATGATAACACCTACAATAAGATAAAGTTGGCATATGATAATGAAGATACTGGGGGTCGGGAAGTGTACATTGCACAGGATTGTAGCAATATTAACAAGTGGGGAATTCTTCAATATTTTGATACATTAAATAAAGGGGAAAATGGTCAGGCGAAAGCGGATGCACTTTTAAAATTATATAATAAGAAAACTCGCAATCTGAAGCTTACCAACATTTTAGGGGATAATCGAGTAAGGGCTGGTAGCATGATTGTTGTAAATCTCGATTTGAAAGATGTGAAAATAAGAAATTTCATGTTAGTGGAAAGTTGCAAGCATATCTATAAGGAAAATGAACACTGGATGGATTTGACGCTTAGAGGGGGTGAATTTGTTGGGTGATGCAAATGGACTTGTGGAAGCAATGAAGATAGCAGCACGAAACGAAAGAGAATCTTCAAAACCGGTTGATGTTTATTTTGGGGAAGTTATTTCAAAATCCCCTTTGAAAATAAACGTGGAACAGAAGATGATTCTTGGGGAAGCACAACTTATCCTGACAAGAAATGTAACAGATTACACGACAACTGCATCTGTACAGTGGGCGAGTGGAAAGAACGTCTTTCAAATCTATAATGCACTGAAAGCGGGTGAAAAAGTAATACTTATCAGACAGCAGGGAGGTCAAAAGTTTATTGTAATTGATCGGATAGGGGGTAAATGATGATTCCTTCAACAATTGGATTTTTGGATAGAGATTTCGAGATTAAGAAAGAACATAGTTTTACCTATAAGATGCAATCAAAAGAAAACCTTATTCGTGGGTATACTGATGGGCTGGAAGCAATAAAACAGTCCATTTTTAAAATTATTATGACGGAACGCTATCAATACATCATATATAGTTGGAATTATGGGATTGAACTTGTTGACCTTTTCGGAGAGCCTGTTTCTTATGTTTGCCCAGAACTAAAGCGACGTATTTCGGAAGCCCTTCTTTGGGATGACCGCATCAAAAGTGTCGACAACTTTAAATTTGACTTTCCACAGAAAGGTGTTATTTGTGTATCTTTCATAGCACATACTATTTTTGGAGATGTGCAGGCAGAGAGAGAGGTGAATTATTAATGTATGAAAATATCACTTATGAATCTATACTTGAAAGAATGCTTGCGCGCGTGCCCGATAAGTTTGATAAGCGAGAAGGTTCGGTTATTTGGGATACCCATTCCCCTACGGCTATTGAATTACAGATTTTGTATTTGGAACTTGATGTTATTCTAAAAGAAGCTTATGGTGATTCGGCTTCAAGGGAATTTTTGATTTTGCGTTGCAAGGAACGGGGGATATATCCTTATGAAGCAACAAGGACCATATTAAAGGGAGTATTTGCGCCAGAAAATATTGATGTTACTGGGAAAAGGTTTAATATTGGCAATATAAACTATACTGTAGTCAGAAAAATTGCAGATGGTGAATATCAAGTTGAATGTGAAACAGCCGGAAAGATTGGTAATCAATTTTTGGGAACAATGATTCCTATGGAGTATATAAAAGGGTTGCAATCTGCTGAATTAACAGAGATTTTAATACCAGGGGAAGACGAAGAGGAAACAGAAGATTTGCGGCAAAGGTATTTTTCTTCTTTTGATGAAAACGCTTTTGGCGGGAACCAAACTGATTATCTGGAAAAGACAAATGCCATACCAGGAGTAGGTCGGACAAAGGTGACAAGGGTATGGAATGCTGATATTTCCCCTACAGATATGATACCAGAAGAAAGCGTGGAAACATGGTATAACGGCATTAAGGAGACACTTAGCAAAGATGTTCGTAGCTGGCTGGATTCTGTTTTTTATGCTGGGAAACAAAAGAAGTTGACAAATGGGGGAACAGTTCTTTTGACAATTATTAATTCTGAATTTGGGCCAGCTTCGGATGCTCTTATTCAGACTGTTCAGACTGTTATTGATCCAGAAGAAAATGCTGGTGAGGGTTATGGACTTGCGCCTATTGGCCATGTGGTGAAAGTAGAGAGCGCAAAAGCAAAAGAGATCACAATCAAAACAATCTTGACCTTTGAATCAGGGTATGGCTGGAATAATCTTCAAAGCTTTATAGAAGATGCTATTTCTGGCTATTTTTTGGAACTAAGAAAGGAATGGGCTGATACTTCATATCTGATAGTAAGAATTAGTCAGATTGACAATCGGATTTTAAGTGTTCCAGGGATTGTTGATGTTCAAAATACTTTAATTAATGATAAAAGGAGCAATTTGAACCTTGGGAAATATGAAATCCCAGTGCTTGGGGGTATAAGTGAATGATTAGAGAAGTTGATCTTGTTTCATACCTTCCTCCATTCGTAGCAGAATATAAGGAAACCAATGTCACTCTGACAGCGGAGAATCCAGAATTTGTACTTGTATGGGAAGCGGCTGAAAAGGTATTAAAAAATGAATTTATTGAAACTGCTGATGAGTATGGAATATCAAAATTTGAAAAGTTGTTATCTATTATACCAGCAAAGGAAGATACAATTCAGATTCGCCGTGCGCGTGTGCAGGCTGGATGGTTTATAAGGCTTCCATATACATGGCGTATGTTATTACAAAAGCTTACACAAATTTGTGAAACTATAACAATTATATTGAAGGACAGTTATTTGATTTATCTGAAAATAGAAGTTGAACTACAATGGCAAATTGACAGCATCATTAATGTAGTATCGAGAATGTTGCCATGTAATATGAGAATTTCTGTAAGAAATGTGTTATCACTGGATTTGGAGAATCCTGCGCCAATGATAAAACCAGGTTGGATTAATTATGAATTAGAGTATAGGGGCAAAATACTACATAGTGAAAATAGCATATTGTTTAAGAGATTACTTATCCTTATACAATTATCTTTTTGGAATAATGATTTATATAATGCAAAAAGAAAATATAATGGTATGTTACGGTATAATGCTAAAAGAAATTATAGATTGCGCGTTAGGATAAAAAGTGTATTTGAATTGTATTTGAAATCTGATTTTAGCTTTGCTCAAAGATTACAAACGCTAATACAATATTATGATATAAATGTAAAGTATGGAATATTTCATAGATATACTATTAAGAGGTTGAATACGTTACAAAGATATAGAATAAATATGCAAGCAGTTTTGAAGGAACCAGAAAATATTGTAGACCATATGTCTATTGAAACTTGTAGAAATGTAGTGAGTTATAATGGTTCCCGAAGATATAATGGAACAATGAAATATAATGCGTTATATAGAAAGGAGACAATGGAATGAGCGCAAATAAAAATGTTGTAATAACAAAAGTAGCAAGAATGAAACTTGTACAGGCAAGAGCAGGAGCGGCAGTGCTGCCACATATTGTCGGTATGGCATTTGGGAATGGGGGTGTAAATGCGGATGGTAGTGTTATAAATCCGTCTGACAATCAGGAAGTGCTTGTAAATGAATTATATAGGAAAACAATTGACAAATACAGTTTTCCAACGGATACAACTTGCAGATATGAATGTACTTTGCGTGCCGATGAGCTCGCAGGAGAGGAAATCAGTGAAGTTGGACTGTATGATGAAGATAACGATATTGTTTGCATTAAGAATTTTACCCGAAAAGGTAAGGATGATGATGTTGAACAAACTTATGTTTTAGATGATATTTTTTGAAATGTGGAAAGGAGAGTATCATGCGAGATTATAGTGTTGAGAATCCTATCTTTTCTGATAAAATTAGCATTGTAGAAGAAGATGATTTGGTAAGTGCTGAAAATGATACGGCAGCGTCAAAGCAGTTGCTACAGAATGATTTAGTTCTTCTGGCACGAATGGACAAGTACCTTGGGAGTGATGACAATACAGAGGGACCAGAATTTGCAGAAGGCATTCAGTCAGAAGATGTTATCGGTGCAATAAACGAGGTTTTTCAGCTTGGCAGTGAGAAGAAGAAACAGCTTGTGGAAAATCTTGCTGCCCTGGGAATTACAGCTTCCACAAGTGAGACCTGGGAAATGCTACTAGACAAAGTATTAAATTTGATAAATACATCTAACGATACTGTTACTGCAGAGACACTTTTGAGCGGATACACCGCACATAACGCTGCTGGGGCAAAGATTACAGGCACCCTTGCGGATAAAACAAGTACAATAGACCACAGTGCAAGCGCATCTTTAGATACAACAAACAAATGGTTAAAACTAAAAGTACCAGCAACCGGAAAATATGGTGTGGGAAATTATTTGTATGCTGCATACACTACAATTGCGAATCTAATTGGCCTTACAACGGCAAAACTTGTTAAAGGGAATACAATATTAGGAATAACAGGAAACAACAATAACATGGATACCAGTGGAGCAGATGCAGTAGCGGGAGATATCCTGTCTGGAAAAAAAGCTGGGGTAAAGGGTAGTTTAATTGTAGGTACAATGCCCAACAAAGGAGCGTGGACAGGAGCGACAACAGGAAGTGGGAATGTGACAATCCCAGCCGGCTATCACAATGGTCAAGGACATGTATCTGGTGCCGGGGCTTACAATGCAGGAGTAAGTGCGGCTGATGGGCGAGTAAATGCAGATAGCGCCAACTATAGAGGTGGCTATAATGCAGGTGTAAGCGCAACCAAAAAGGGAACAGCGGGAGCAGGAGATGTACTAGCAGGAAAAACTTTTACAAATGGAAGTAGTGTAGAAGCCAGTGGAACAATGGCAAACAAAGGAAGTACAACACAAGATGCTACAGCCACACAAGATGATACCTATACATATCTGACAGTGCCAGTATCAGGATATTATAACACGGAGAGTAAGCTTAGAACGAAAAATAGTGATTTAGTCTTTGATGGTAAAATCCCAAGTGGTATGTATCTTGCTGTTACAGGAGGTACGTCTTTTACTTTGATAAGTAGAGGGGTACCAGAAGACATCATACCTCATTTAAAGTTTGTTGGTGGATATGTCAGTGGTTTTTCTGGGCGTAATGAGCTATCTCAGAGGGATGATTACAGACACTATGGCGCAAAAGTATCATACGCAGATGGAAAAGTTACATCATCGCCGAGCGATGCTTATATAGCAAGCATGGGCACAAAAGGTGGTACTGGATCTGGATGGACACGTTTTACTTCTGTTTGCGCAGTGTTTCAATATGTATAAATTCAGCTCAAATTTCACTAGAGGTGATATCTAAGTTTTAAAACTATAAATGAGCAAATTTAAAAAGTTTACCAAATACTTATCCGTAGCGTAGAGAAATATATAAATAAACTTGTATTTTAATCAAGACAAGTTTATTTATACGCAAAAAGGAAGAAAGGAGAAAAAGGAATGGATAATCCAGTAATACACAGAGAATTAGAGCAATTTAAGGAGCTGATGAAGTCGGAAAATGACCGACTCAAAGAAGAAAATAACCGACAGAATCATCGCATCAATAACCTGGAAGAAAGTATTAAGGAGATTTCCAACTTAACAGCAGCTACGCAAAAGCTGGCTGATAATATGGAAAACATGCTC
>BLMC01000073.1 GCA_011959805.1 Lachnospiraceae bacterium
TTTGTTACTTCCTTCCCAACAGAAACCTAAATAAAACCAGTTTGAAGATGGCAAAGCGCAGCATATATTCCATCACCAAATTTTATAATAATGTAGTTACCCGCAACTGATTGTATATTATCTTTTTCTATATTAAAATGATGTGCATTTTTATATGCATTAGACATATCTGAAAACAAATTTGTCTTTGACCGTTCTTCATAACCGTCCTCTGCTGCGACAACAATCCCATTGCCGGGAGCATATACATCCTGCCCCCAACAATAATAGTTTTCTAATTTAACACCAAACAGAAGATATTGAATGAAACTAACACGATATGCTGGATAGTCACCTCTGTCCCAATCCACTTGTATAAAATCATACGCATACCTTGTGCCGGATCGATTTGTACCATGACTTGGAATTTTTGTTCCCGGAGTATTTGGAGACAACCACTCTCCTCTCAACGGAAACGCAAGAATAACTAGCTCGTTCATTTCAGTCATTATGTTTCTCCTATCAATACATACTTTAACTATAATAAAAAAACAGTTATCATTATAAACGAAAGTCCCAATATAATTTTTTTGCGTCTCGTGCAAATTTTCCTTAAGTTTTTATTCATCATTTGTCGTATAAAACACATTTCTAAATTCATGAAAATACCTGTCAAGTTTTTTATGAATATCATTGGAATCCACTGAATTTGTTTCACCGCTTCTAATTTCTTCTAACAGCTGATTCGTAAATCCGATATTAGCCCAAAGAATAAACAGCTTACACACTTCTATATCTAATCCATCTCTAAACCTTGTGGTATCTATTCCTTCAAATAAATTAGAATAACAATCTGGATTCTGTTTCCGATTACTGATTTCTTTATTAATCTCCTCTGAGCGGGTTATCTGCGAAAGTTTATGAAACTCTGTAATCCATGGATACTTTTCCAGTAATCCAATCTGAAGGGTATAGGACTGCCTCAGTCTATTAAAAATATCTTTTTCTTCATAATCCATCAGTTCAAAATATTCTCTTTTCATTAAATCGTCAAAATAGTCATATACCCAAAAGAAAAGCTCCTGTTTGCTGCTTACATAATGAAACATAAGTGCTTTGGAAATTCCAGCTTCTTTTGCTATTACATTCGTTGAAGCTTTATCATATCCCTCCAATATAAATTCCTTTAATGCTGCATTCAGAATTGCATCTCTTCGTCCAGACTCTAAATTTAACAACTTTGCTGACATCATCTGCTCCTTTGTGATTCCGTTATTTACCTATTAGATCAACATCATTATACATTCATTTTCCTAATAGGTCAACACAAATATTAAATTTCCATTTTTATGTAAAATTGCTATATAATATTCTTGTCTACTCAACCTTCCCCTTAACAATCCTATCTCCACAACATACCTTATATCTAACCTGTCAACTCAACTATCCCCCCAAAAAAAGCAGTGGATATATTTCCGCACAATACAACAAACAAAAAATCCGAAAGCCGGAACAATTTTTCCAAACTGTCCCAACTCCCGGAAATCTCTTGTTTTCTGCACTTTTCCGCTATTCTATTTCTCAACCCGTGACATCAACACGACACACTCTACGTGCCGTGAGTGGGGAATAAAGATGCACTCGCCTTAGCTTGCTGGATAAATATAAACCGTAAAAACCACTCTACTTCCTCCCAAAACCTATAATGAACGCCACATATTCACCTCTATGTTACTCCCCCCCAAAATTAAGAATTGCTTTTTTAGACAAGCCAATGATTAACTATGTCGTGATTTGAAACCTGCTTTTTGCTATAGCATATACTTTACTTGCTATTTACTATACCATAGCTTTCCACTTTTGAATACAATATTTAATGAAAAAATGGGCAGAAGAAAGCCTGCAAATCTTATAGTGATTTGCAGGTATTATTCCAACCATTATACTTCAAATTCTTTCATTTCTTCCTGCGACAACGGTCTCCCAAGTTGTTTAGATAGCAGTATCGCTTCTCTCAAACGATACACTTTTCCGTCTGAAGGTGCTGTTAATCTTCCATCTGGCATTCTTTCGCCAAATCTATCGAATTTATCTATAATAGTTTTTTGCTTCCTCTCTGCTACGATCATATCATTCACCCTTCCTTAAAATATTTGTTGATCAATGCAATGGCACCGTATGAGTCAATATATAGCGTATGCCAATCTATCATTTTTGCCCCTAATTCCTTCATGTAGTGTGATACTAAATCTGTGTCGTAATATAAATTTCAATCAAATTCTATCTTAATATATCTGCATAAAAGAAATGTAAATTCAGATAAACTATCACTCAATCTCATTGTTATTTAGAATTTGCTTATTACACTGATTTTGTTTGTCTATAACAAATATAACATAAATATTTGTATTCGGATATCCTCCATCGAAATAAATGTGAACAAAAGAAAACCTCCAAATTTTGTTTATCTTGGAAGTTTTCTTCTGATCACTTTCTTCTAACAGATATTTTACTTATCTGTCCATCAATTTATAGCTTATTTCTCTTACAGCCCCCAACTGTTTTTCAAACATAATATCCCACAAATCCAAACACTTTGCAGCAATCTGTTTATGTATTTTCCCTTCAGAATTAGCTGTTTCATCATATAAAGCCATAATTAATTTTGATATTTCATTCTCAATCCCCCATTGAATTCTCAATTTATCTTTTTCCATCTGCAACACATTTTCACATAGCGCAATAATGATATCTGCATAATCAACAACCGAAACAGCACTTTCCTCTAAAAAATGTGCAAATGCATATGTGGTTCTTCGTCCTGCATTTGACTTCATCAGTTCCAGCAGAAATTCCTTATCACCTTCTGCATCAATAGTTTCACTTTTAAAAATCAAGGATAACGGACAGCCCTCGTCAATATCAAACTTTCTATATTCCAAAATAATTTCTTTAGCAAGTTCCCGATATTTGTCAATTTTTAAATACATCACTGCCCTATGCAGTATGGCTGCCATCTGTTCCTTGCTCTTCGTTCCAACATCAGATATAATATCCTCAAACTCATGATACTTTATATAAAAATCACAAACTGCATAACCTCCTATTTCCACCAACTCTTTATCTGCAGATTTCATACATTGTTTTACTACTTTGAGTATTCTTTTTCCATACTTAGAATACAACCTGAGCAGCATAACTTTTGAGTCATGAAAATTTACCATTCTGATATCAGATTCATACAAGGACAAGATTCTTTCTTCTGCCCAAGGTCTGTCGATATTATAAGAGGGCCATAAAACATATAACGATGCGAAGCGAATTATTGGATTTTCGTCCCTTATCAGTTTTTCAATAGTTTCCTTAAAATGCTCTAATAATTTTTTATCTTCCCACAACATAGCGCCTATCGCATTTATAGCATGTCCTCTTATACAATTTAAAGCATGTTCATGAAGTGTTCTGCTGCTTAGTTGTTCTGCTTTTTTTGTGTCCGGTTCTGATTCTTTATGATTTAATGCGATCTCTTTTAATTGATTTAGTACCTCAAATGACCAGCCAGCATTTCCTAATTTTTCAACAATAATACTAAAGTAGCAATCCCGATCTGTCTCCATATCACATGGAAATTCACGAAACATCTTCTCTATAATTTCTATAGGAACCTTGCTTATATTTTCCGAAAAAGCTACCCCGGAAAATAGAGAATTGATAAAAGCCGACAGTACACTGTCTTTATGCTCGATTACAAGTTGAATCATTTCTTCTGTATCTCTACTAACCGCATTGCGAAAGTTACTGACATACATGGAATATGAACTTTCAACAAAACATCCTTTTTCTTCAACCCATTCAGAATGCCTTTTCATTGGCAGCTTTTCATTTGTTATGATGCGAAGCCATTGCTTTTTTCCTATATTTTTTCCAGAGATTGGAGATTCAACGCTTCCCATCTGAGAACTTTCTCTATAATAGCAAGATTCAATTTTCTCAAAACGCCTATTCAATACCTGTAATAATTCTTCTGTTTCTTTGCCTATCCTTTCTTTGGGCAGACAGGACAATAATTCCCATTGCAAATCTCCCCAAAAGCTCCAATACACAGATTCGTATTCTTTATTTTTGTTCTGCTCGATTCTACGCCTATACCAATCAGCTGCATTGGATGAAATATACTTACATATATTTTGCTCCAAACTACAAAATGCCTCATAATCACAACTGTTACTATGCGCTTTTATAACTTTCTTTGCTAATTCCAGCTTATCTTGCACTCCACTTGTATTGTCAAAAATATTTTTGTCTAAATCACTACATAAATAACTTATAACTCGATTACTAAAGTTTTCTGGCAAATATGCCATACCTGATAAAATGATTTCGTTAAATACATAATACCCCTTTCCCATATACGGCTCATAGCGTTTCCAAAAAGCTTCTGGTGTTTTAGCAATGATGGTCAGATTCGCTTTTTTTACCAATTCCACACAACATCTCTCAATTCCACGCATATGCCTGTACATTCCAGACCATTTACTATACTTCACTTCCAATGAATTACTGTCTGGAATATATGGAAGCAGTAGATCTGTCACTGTTTCTCCGTTAGATATCTGCAAAGAGTTATCTGAAATAAGAATATCCGTTTGTTCACGAAATATTTGATGCTCTTTACTTTCAATCCTATTGGACAGCCAAAATGCAATCAGACGAATTGTCCTTATTTCATGTTGTCTTAACATGGACTTTAGATCGATATATAATTCTTCCGAAAAATCTGGATAGTATGTATAAAATGTCATCCTCAGTTCAAACAGTTCATTCTGCTCTTTAGCCAAATTATTTCCAATGCACCTTACAAATTCCCTGTCATCCTCTTTACTTTTGAAAGCATGTTCTCTAATAAAAGTAATCTCCTCAGTATCTAAATTAGGACTGATGCTTTGTAATATCCTAAAAACAATTTCTTTCCTCGATGGGTTCCTAAACCATTTTTCTAATATTCCCTGCCTTATTAAAGCGGACACATACTGTTTTCTTCCAAAAATAACATTATTCAGAATATACTCTCCATAAAACTTATTTTCACATTCGTTCGTAATAAACTGGAGGATATTATCATCTGGTTCGGATTTCTGCCCTAATAATTCATAAAAAATAAATTTCATATAATAACGCACGTTTTCAGAAACCAGCAATTGCTCTCCTGCTTCAATAAACTCCGCTGTATCATAATCTAAGATATTTTGCAGAAACATCTGAACCTGATATCGCTTACTTGGTGTCTGCTTATCTTTCTCACCGATCACCTCCTCTATACTCTGACCATCATAATATTTTTCGGTCATTCGCTTTGACATAAAATAATCCAAAATAGATTGATGTACAAAACCAACTTTTTCTTTTTGTACGAATATCATCTCACATGATATTAAGTAATCCAGTCCGGTATTTTCAACTCTAAGCCGCTGTCTTGGTGCATATAAACGCCCCATCTTATCCAACATATCAACAATGCTGTTTTGAACATCCATAACTGTTTTTTCTTGTATCCCGACTGTTATACTTTTTCTGCATATCTGCTGATACCACTTTTCAATCAAATGGCTGGTCGTAACACATTCACTATAGGAATCATCCTTATCTAAATGCTGCCATATATATAGATTACTTGGTATTTGCAGTATTTCTTTCAATTTTGAGGTAAGGCGGTCATATCCTTCCCCAATAATCTTTCTCACGACATCTTCATCAAAATTCTTTATGCAAATTTTTATCCAATCATTTTCTTCCTTATCACTTTTCTTTTCAAACAGCAATTTTATTTTATTATCATTTTCAAGATCATATGCCCTACAGACAAACACTACTAAAATCTTATGTTCCCTATCCTGATTAAAATGCCGAACCTGTTCGATCAATTCCGTACAGACTGAAAGTGCCTCCGTTGAATTTGACTGCGTCCATCTCAATGCATCCAACTGATCTAGTACAATCACTGCCTTCTTACTCCTTGAAATGCAATGTATAGCATATACTATGGAACCAGACAATCCCAGCTCCCTGCCCCACTTATCACAATTACCGCGAGGTATCCTATGATCAAGCTTTATGGCAATGTGCGGAATATTTTCCTCTTCACAATAATCTATAATAGCTTCTGTACAACCACTCTTCCCATATCCAGCTCCGCCAGAAATAATAAATGACTTTTCAGATTTTATTGCATTAATGCAGTCATCAAATTCCTTTCTGTGAACCAGTCCATCTTTTAATGGTTTAAAAGCATCTCTATACTCCTGATTTATTTGAATAAGTCTTGGAAAAATTCTGTCATCACCATCACGCAAACGCATTTCAATTCTCTGGTCTTTGAAATAATTCAACAAATATGGCTGCGTAATTTCCACACCCAATATATCTTTCATACAGACTAAGGAAACCATCGCATTGTAAACAGTATCCCTGTCATTTCTAAATAAAAAACGAATACTCTGGTCTATGTTTTCCTGAATTCCTGCTTCTGAAATCCGTTTATAAAAAATTCTCCTCAAATAATCTATACTTTTAAGTCTGTCAACTCTTCCATAATCGCTATCTTCAGAAACATTTAGCCCCATTTCCAAACAAAATTCCAGATAAAACTTTTGAAATTCTTTACTGCTCTCCATGATTTGAATGTTATAAAAATCATCTGCTTTTCCACTTGTATTTAGCGCTCGGTCATGAAGATCTACTAAAAAAGAACACGTCAATGGGCTAACTAACACCACTTTTCTGTTATTATCCCTATTTAACTGAAAATCCCATACTTTAAATATTCTTTTTGATTTTAAATCTGTTATATCCCAATACTCTTTACTCGCATTTCTTGCTTTGCACTGTTGATGCTCTTTTTCATTCTGCATTGTAGTAACCAAGATATCTGTTCCTTTTTCATCATCACCTAATGCCTCTATAACAACACTATAATTTACCTCATCAATAATTTTAAGCATCTCATAAATAGCACAATTATGCTCGTATCTATTTCCCTGTTTATCTGCTCTTCCTCCAAGTTCAAATGGCATACTATTCCTCCCATTTTTGCATCAAAAATGTTTATTATATTTTAATCAAATCACTATTATCATATATTATTTCTTCAGCATCATAATGACAATCAGCATTTTGTATGATTACCGATTATTGTTTTTCTTGTTTGTTCTCTTTTATTTTAAGAATAAAAAACTTTATCGTATTAATCTATAATTTTCCAGAATATTATTGATAAAAAGCAGGCCATATGACCTGCTTCTTCTTTGTCGGGAATCTATACCCAGATAATTCATTTGTTGGAGCAGCTAACTCCATTCTTCTTTGTTGGGAGTCTATACCCTTGATTCTTAGATAGAGCATCTCGCTCTCTTCTTATTTAGTATTGTAGCATATTCTTTTCATAAACACAAGAAAAATTATAATTTTTTTGCCTCATCAAAAATCGCCTCAATACCATCAGCTACAAACTTCTCTTCTAAAGAATAAGGTACATTTTTTATTATTTCCTTAATCTGCAACAATAATTCATCTATCAGTTTCTTATCTGGCTCTCCTTTTTTCCTTAATTTGACAATTTGATACCCAATATCTTTTGCCTTTGATATTAGTTCGGTTTCATATGCATATTTTAAAATCCCAATCCGGTCATCCTGTGGAACATTAAATACTAATTCGCGCAATGATAAATACATAAGATGATACAGAACATCCTTTTCCATTTTACACTCTTTTATCATTGTACCCTCTTTTAGTGCAATAAATCTATCTGCATTAACGGTTCTAATTTGATTGTAAACTGCATATGTATCATTTCTTTTGAGTGATACTGGCAGACAGTCCATTGGCCCTAATTTTATCTTATTTGCACCTACTCCGCTGGGAGAACTTGTAAGGGGCATAACAATGGCTGTTTCCTTATCATGATTTTTCTTAAATACAACCGCCAAGTGTTTCCCATTAAATTCACAATTGCGAACAGGATCAAAAATCACATTATATATGTATCCCTCTTTAATATCACTAAAACGCATCTTCTATCTCCATTTTTCCTATGTACTTTTTCTAGTATACAATGTTTACTATCTTCTCTCAATATAAATTTGCACTTTTTTGCAGAAAATTTGGCATGCGCTTAAACATATGGTATTTTATATAGTATGTATTCTCCTAAGTTCGTGTGAAACATTTTTTAGCACGTTTTCCTCATTCAATTGTTTCACCTTACATTTATCACTCTTTTATAAAATATAGCTTATTGTGTTTTGTCCATAACATCTTCTCTGAATAGAAATGTATTCAAATAAACTCATAGACACACTTTTCACAACATAACCCATTTTCACCATTTTCATTCTGTTTGGAAAATATTTCGTATTCCATCTATTCCAAACATTCTCCATTAAATAGACAATACATAATTACTCCAGTCAGAAACATCATAATAGTAAAAAGTACATATTTTAGTACCAACGATATAATAAAATTCAAACTTCCTTTCCTCCACGATTTTATCTTGTGAATTATCTCATCCGCGTAATCTGCTTGTATATATACAGGCTGTACCACTATACCATCTGCATCCCACCGCTCTGCTCTTCCTGTCCTTCGTTTTGACCGTTTCCCTGAATAACCCCATCTTCAATCAACATCTGCTCACACTCCTTTAACAGTGCAAGCCAGTCTTCTTTAATATTCTTTGGATAATGATATAAATACGAGTAGTCCTTATTGGGTATGTCCCATTCAAAATTATATTTGATATTCTGTGGCGTAATCTGGTAGCTGTCTTTCTTTTGTTTCCTGATTTCTTTTTCAAGTTTCAGACGCATCTGATAGTGTTCCTCATCCCTTGGTTTTGCCCTTTCGATATTCTGGGCAAGTCTGTATCTTTTGCTGAATTCACAGTCCCTGTCAACCAGCTCGCCTTTCCTCCAGTCATACCCGTTCCCGATGGAACAGAACAGATGGTTTAGGCAATGTTTCCTTGATGGAAATAGCTCTGGATAAAAATCCATCATAAATTGCAATGTTTCTTCTGCTCTCATTTTTCTTCTCTCCTGTTTTTATTTTATTTTTGCTGCAAGTCCCTGTTTGATCTGTGATTTATTCACTTCTGCTTACGCCAACAATAAAACACCCGATACGATCGGGCATTTTATTCTTACCGTAAACCGACAGGAATAACATTTCCATATTCAGCTGTTATTCCTGCACCATGTTACTCATTTACAATCTCCTGCTCCATCACAATTCCTGACTGGAACTGTATCTCTATCCTGTCTGCAGAGATTACCCTGATACCCGCAATCAGCCTTCTCACAAGGTCGTTGTCAAACTCTGGTATCTGGCAGGTGCTTGCGTTAATAAAATCATCCATATCCTTTACACGCTGTTCGTAGTTTTCTGCAAGCTTTTTCTTTCTTGCCACTTCTGCCTGCTCTTCTTTGAGGGCACTGATTTCCTCCGCAATTCTACGGTACTGTTCATCAAATTCCTGTGTGTAATTCCCTGCTTTCGCATTCTCTGCGATCAGCGCAACCATCTCTGCCTGCTTTGCCTTGATCCGGTCGCTGTATTCGTCAGACTGCTGTTCCCTGCCGTAGCTGCCGATTACTCGGATGACATTCTGGCGGAAGGCTCCGACAAAATCCCCCTCGTTTCTGGTGATGCGGTGAATAGCTTCCATGACGGCTCTATTTAGTGCACTTTCTTCTAGGGTTTCGGAATCGCTGCATTGTTCTACCCCGTTTGTCAGGCGGTTTGAGCATCTCCATACAATCTTCTTTTTCCCGTTTCTTGCCCATGTCACCCTGCGGTATTCCTGTCCGCATTTGCCGCACAGCAAGATTCCGGTCAGCGCATATCCTGATGAATATTTACTCTTTTGATTTTTCTTTCTTGTGACCGCGGATTTGCACATGGCTGACCGCCGCATGATCTCTTCCTGTACCCTGAAAAATAATTCCTTGGATATGATGGCCTCATGGTCATCTTCCACATAATACTGTGGCACAATGCCGTTGTTGACAACTTTCTTCTTGGTCATAAAATCTACCGTGTATGTTTTTTGTAGCAGTGCATCTCCCATATATTTCTCATTTCGGATCATTTTTGCTATCACGGTCGCATTCCACTTGTCTTTTCCGGTCGCCGTCTTGATTCCCTTTTCTTCCAGATATTCGCTGATTTTGGCGGTACTGTAGCCTTCAAGATAAAGCCTGAAAATCAGGCGCACCACTTCTGCCTCCTCGGGTACGATGACCAGCTCGCCTTTGTTGTTTTTGGTGTAGCCCATGAATTTGTTGTGGTTGACAATGACCTGTCCCTTTTCAAAGCGCCTCACCACGCCCCATCTTGTATTCTCGCTGATGTTACGGCTTTCCTCCTGTGCAAGACTGCTCAGGATCGTCAGTAAGATTTCACCTGTGCCGTCTAGGGTGTTGACGCCCTCCTTCTCGAATACCACTGCTACGTTCTTTTCCTTTAGCTGGCGGATGGTGGTGAGCGCATCCACGGTGTTTCTTGCGAAGCGGCTCACGGACTTGGTCAGAATCATATCAATTTTGCCGTCGAGCGCATCCTTGATCATGGTATTGAAATCGTCCCTCTTTTTGGTGTTTGTCGCGCTTTTGCCGTCATCGGCGTAGATCCCTGCATTTTTCCAGTTCTGGTTTTCCTCTATCTTGTTGGTGTAATATTCCACTTGTGCCTCGTAGCTGCTTTCCTGCTGCTCCAGCTCCGTGCTGACGCGGCAGTATGCGGCTACCTTCAGCCGTTTTTCCGCAAACTTTACACTGCGGTCATACTGCGGTTTGGCGGGTATCATGGATATTTTTTTCTTTTCTGCTGTACTTGTCATTTCTGCTCCTTTTCTGTTATTTTATTTTCAGTCTGATATTCTACCTTTATGCTGCTCCCGTTCAAGAACACGGCCTTAGCTGTATTATTCTTATAAACTATAATCTTTGTGACCAGCTTTCGGTACAGCTCTTCATCAAACTCTGCCAGCTCATTTCTATCCGAAAGGATTTCCTTCATCTTTCTTGTGCGGAAATCTGTATCATTGATTTCTAGCGTCCGGTATCTCTCCTGTGCCCTTTCATATAAAAGTGTCATGATATCCGCATGGCTGTTTTCCTGCCTTGTATTCACACTGATATGATTATGCTCTGTTCGTTCAGATTCCCACACAGCCTCACCTACACCTGAATTTTGAATGGCACTCTTCATATTCTGCATTTCTGGCTCTGTATCATCTTGCTTCTGCCCACTTTTCGCAATCTCAAGCCTGCGCTCTATTTTCCGGTATTCCATACTGACTGCTTCTTTTTCTGTAACAGGAGGGCACATTCGCGTTTTGTCCTGTATCATCTGGTTGATGGCGCTGACACAGACTGCTTTCACCTCCTCATCTGTGATCAATCCGCCTGTACAGAATACGTGATTCTGATATATGTAATTCCTGCATTTCCACTTTGCTGTACTGCCTTTGCGCTTTTCCCTGCTTCTTGGCTGAATATGGCTGCATGTCTCCCCACATTCGCCACAGATGATGACTCCTCCAAACAGGATTCGTTCGTCCCTTCCCGGTCTGTAGCTGCCCCTGCCTTTATCTATGCGTGTCTGCTCTCTGCGCTTCTGTACTCTGTCAAACAGTTCCTTGTCGATCAGCTGCGGATAAAACTCTGTTCCAAGGTAGTTGTGATTTTCGAGAATTTTTCCTATCGAGACATGCGTCCAAGCCACCCTGTCATGGGCGTTGCATACTCCCTTTTCTTTTAGGCTCTTAGCAATCTTTATCGTTAATATCCCCTTATCATAATCGTGAAAAATCCCTTCTACAATCTTTTGGTGTTCTTCATAAATGGTTATTTTTCCATTTACGACTTTATATCCGATTGGCATGTGCCACTGCATCTGCATCGCCCCCTTTCTCTTTTATATTACTGCTTGGATATAACACACTATCCTGTTCTTTCTCCGTGAGTTCAAGACCATTGTGCAGCCAGAATGTGATATCATGTTCCTTCGATATTCGTATCTCTTTTACTATTAGGTCAAACAGATTTTCATCAAACTCCTCCAGCGGTTCCTCCTGTCCTGCCAGCAGCCCAATCAGCTGCTGTGTCTGCACAATCTCCCTTGTGCGCCGCCGTTTCCCCGCAAGCAGCGTCTTTTTCCTTCGGCATTCTGTCAACTGGTGGATGAGCTGGTTATTGTTCTCCATAAAAAGGGCAGAGTCCATATATCCTTTCTTCATCACCTGATTCAGGATACGGCTCTGCTCGCTTAAATTCTGTATTTCGTTGTCCAGCTGTTCTATTTCCTCTGTATCTGCAATCCCTGTGGATAGCTCTGTCAATCCACTTAATAATGGTTCTAAAATAATTCCCTGATTGGTGTAGAGCTTGTTCCACATTACCATGAAAGCCTGTTGTATGGCATCTTCACGCACTGCCTTCATGCTGCAGGCATTTTTGTCACTGATATGTCTGTGGCAGCTCCAAATAACCTTTTCATTTGGCTGTCCTATGCAGAGCTTCTGCCTGCGGAAATGACCGCCGCACTCTTCGCAGATGAGACGCCCTGAAAATAAATACCTGTTCTTGTATTTATCGCCTCCCATTTTCAGTGACCGGCTCCTGTATTCCATGATTTTTCTCACAGCCTCTGCTTCCTCATGGGTGATAACTGGTTCATGGTCATCTTCTATCAGGTACTGGTTCCGCTGTCCGGTATTTACCTTTCGCACAAACGGGAACTGTGATTCGGTGTATGTCCGCTGCTGAAGGCGGCTGCCTTCGTAAACCGGATTTGCCCGTGTCAAGACCTGCATAAAAAAATTATTACTTTTCTTCGCCATTTCCACTACAAGGTTCCTGAAAATTCCATTTGATTTCCAATATATCCTTTTCACTCACACGGACTTCCTTCACCAGTTCTTCCAGCATCTCCCGTGTCAGTTCTTTTACAAAAGCATATTTTCCAAGATCAACATTGTTCTTTTCTGGCTCTTGCTGTATCTGTGCTAACTGGCTGCTTCGTTCCTCAAACCTGCTTCTTGCTTCTTCCTGTTGTATGAAAATCTCCTGCTTCTTTGATAGATATTCCCTTTTGCTAATGCATCCTTCCGCATAATCTTCAAATAACGTAGCATATCGTGTTCGGCACCGATTTATAACTGACTGACATTCTTTTATTTCATCCTGTAAAAACCCTTTTTTATCCTCCCCTTTTGGGACATTTTCCTGAAAGAGCTGAACTTGTATCTGTATCGCAGTCAGCAAGGCTTGCTCTAATATGCTTTCCTCCAAATAAACATTGGAACAGGCATCGTTATCAACTGTTCTTGCCGTTGGGCAAGAATAATAAGCCGCTTTACAGGCTGTTCGCCACAGTGTCCTTTTGCAACAGGCACATTTTAACAATCCACGGAATTTTTGGTATGGCTTACGTGGCAAGGTTCTCTGTTTCACAGTTTTTAATACTCTCTGTGCCTGTGTATAAATTTCCTTTGTCACAAGTGCTTCATGCGTATTTTCTGCCACAATCCAGTCCTCTCTGGGTACAGGCTCCGTTCGTTTAGTAGAGATATCTACTACTGTTCGCTTACGTCCGATTAGACATCCTGTATATCGTTCATCACAGATGATGCGCCTTACATTTTCCCTTGTCCAGTAGGTTCTCTCTCCTGCTGTTTTCCAGCCCCGAATCCCATCTGTATGGTTCTTTTTGCGGTACATTAACGGTGACAGTATTCCCTCCCTATTTAGTTCTGATGCTATTTTAGAGGGAACCATGCCATTCACCGCCATGTTAAAAATACGGCGAACCACTTCTGCCGCATTTGTGTCAATTTCCAGATGGTTCTTTTTCAACTTTGACCGCTGATAACCGTAAAATGCAATGGCACAAAGGTATTCCCCCTTGCGCATTTTTGCCTGCTGGACACAGCGTATTTTTTCTGAAATGTCATAACTGTACATTTCGTAAACCATCGCTTTTAAGGAAACGTCAAGACTGACGGAACTTCCATGTCCCTCACCACTGTCATATCCTTCATTGACTGCGATAAAGCGCACACCGAGAAAAGGAAAAATCTGATCAAGGTAATCACCCACTTCAATCAGGTTGCGACCCAAACGGGAGAAATCCTTGACAATAATGCAACTTACTGTTTTCCCTGCAAGAGAAAGCAATTTCTGGACACTTGGACGGTTGAAATTTACGCCACTGTATCCATCATCACAAAACTCAAGGACGGGACACCCATCAAATTCCCGATGGCTTCGGACAAATGCATAAAGCAAGTCGCGCTGATTTGCCATGCTCACACTTTCTCCAATGTTTGCATCTTCAGCAGAAAGGCGCATATAAAGCGCCACTGCCCCTGTCATAGTCCCTCCCTCTCTGCCTCAGCCGCCAGACGTGCAAATTCATCCTGGAAATTCCATGTAATGCCAATTTCATGATGTTTGGATATAGAAATACTTTTCACCAGCTCTTTCAGTACCTTTCGTGTAAGCACCTTTTCTTTTTGATATTTTTTTAAAGAAACAATCCATTCATTCTGTGGGGAAAGGTCATATGTGTACCTCTTATATTCTTTTTCAAACTGGTTAAGTTCTTCCGACAGTTCCTTTGCCTCTCTGTCATACCCCGCTTTCATGGACAGGTATTCTTCCTCTGTCAGTGTATGGTCACAATAGGATTCAAACAGTGTGCTTCTAAGAGCAGCGTTTCTTCTTGATTTTTGCTGCACCTTTTCTATCTGCCCCGACAGTTTTCTGCATTTTTTCTGGAAGCTGTACTGCCCCTGTAACTGCTCTAGTGTTTTTTCCAAATCAAGCGCAAGATCAATCTGTACCTGCAAGGCAAGGAATACCGCTTCTGCCAGTTCCGGCTCTCCAATACTTTTTTTGGTGCAGCCCAGCCCGCTTAAATTTTCCGCATAGATACGGCACAAAAATGTGTATCTTGCCGTGCCAGCTTTGGAAACACTTTTGTAACGTATCATTTTCGTTCCACAATCTGCACAAACCAGCAGCCCTTTAAAAATATTCTCCGTTGTCTGGTATTTGCCACGCAGAGAAGCACTTCTCTGGCGGCGTTTTTCGGCAAGCTCCTGTATCTGGTCGAAAACTTCCTGTGAAACCAGTGCTTCATGCGTATTTCTTACTATGATCCACTCCCCACGGGAAACTTTTGTTTTGGGTGTGCCTTCACACAGGGACTTCTTTGTTCTTCCCTGTGCCATGTGCCCTGCATAGACGAGATTTGCAGTCATTCTTTTCACAATCTGTGCCTGCCAAATGGCGGCTGCTCCTTCTGGCTTCTTCTTTTTATGCCCTTTCTGATAATGATAGAAAGAGGGGCTTGGAAGTCCCCTGTCATTCAGCCTCCTTGCAATCTGGTTGATACCGTCCCCTGCAAGCCTCCACTCAAAAATCTCACGCACAACAGGCGCTACTTCCGGGTCAATCACCAGCTTATGCTTATCTTCTGGCGATTTCAAATACCCATATGGCGGAAAGGCTCCAAGAAATTCTCCGTTTTTCCGTTTCGTGGAAAGAGAAGAATGGATTTTTTGTGAAATATCTTTTGCATACAGGTCATTCACCAGATTTTTCAGGGAAATTACAAGCTCATTTCCTTCTTTTTTATTTTCTGTATCATAATGGTCATTGACTGCCACAAAACGGACACCAAGGTATGGAAAAATCTTTTCCAGATAATAGCCCGTTTCCACATAGTTCCTGCCAAAGCGGGACAGATCCTTAACTATAATACAATCAATTTCCCGCTTCCTTACCCCGTCCATCATATGTTCAAATCCGGGTCTTGCAAAACCAGTCCCACTCTCTCCATTATCACTGTATACCCCATAGAGCATCATATCCGGCTGCTGCGCTATGTATTTTTCAAGCATATATTGCTGCATGGCGATAGACTCCCCATCACCAGTACGTTTATTATCCTCCACAGACAGACGTACATAAATGGCTGCATGGTAAACCTTCTCTGGCAGCGCTGGTACTGTTTCCATGACTGCCGCTTTCCTGCTGGTTCTTGCCATATCACAGCACCCCCATTCCGTGTACAGGTTTCTTTACAGCCTGTGCCATTTTTTGTGTGTACTGTGCCATACTTTCCTGACAAGACGTTTCTATCATGCCGCCTAATGGTTGAAGCTGGTTCATGCCTTCAATCAAAGCCAGCGCACATTCATAACTGTCCTGATATTTAAAATATATCTTTATGCAGCACCCTTCATAAACATCAATCCGTTCAATCAGTGTGACCGCAATATGGCGGGTCAGTTCTGTAAGATTCTGGTGCTGCCGGAACCGTTCTATCCAGGCGGCATTGCCAGAACGATTTTTCAGAAGGTTTTCCATATCTTTTATTAATTTTGCTTCGGCTTCCTGCGCTTCCTGCATCTTTGTATCATAGACTGCTTTTAATTCCAGATACTCCGCCTTGTTGATCAGCCCATCCATCATGGATTCATACAGAGATTTTTTCAGGCGGCTGTACCTTTCCGTTTCTTCCTTCTTTTTTACAAGCTGCGCATCTACTTTCTGCACTTCCTCCTGACGGAATGGAAGCGTTTCTATGTATTTAAGCACCCTCTCTATATTCAATACCACTTCAATATGCTGTTTTAAGGCATGGAACACGGAATCTTCCAGCACAGACTCG